>MVDB01000184.1 GCA_002050025.1 Desulfobacteraceae bacterium 4484_190.2 | reverse complement strand
GGATTTCCTCCTAGGAGGCTGTCCGAGAATGGCTATTTCCCACAATCTCTGCGTCAAGCTCAAATTATAATCCTCGAAATACTTCAACGTATTCCTGTGGTTATAATTTTCGCCTTCCTTGATCTTGTAAAAACTATCTCATTCTCAGACAACCTCCTGGGCAGGGTCAAGTCAGTTGTTTCGCTCATCCCGCCCCTGAAAAGATAAAATTTCTATAAGCACCCTCTTTCATATCTGCTTTATACAACAACAACTGAATTTTCGGCATTCCCATAGGGAGTTGGGACATTCATCAATCAAATACCGAAACTGATATTCCGTGTCCAGGCCCAGATCAAGGGTTGCTGTAAATGCACCGTTTTTCAATTTCTTCATAGGGGTTGCATAAATGTCCCAGTTGTTAAACTCACCCACAATATTAACTGTTTTAGCGTTTTGAGCGACTTCTTTCTGCAATCTGAAAGTGACCTTGCAGACAGGTTTGGTTCTTAAATATTGCTTTTTCATACTTCTATTAATCCTCCTTAATATCTCTCATATTGTGACACCAATTGATGTCAGTTGTTCATTCCACCTTATATCTCCGACCAAGTTTCCTTTAAATAACCTTGTGTCTTTTGACATGCAACAATTATTTTAAATACTGACTATATTTTTCGCTGAAAGTAGATGATAGATATTGCCTCAACAGACTGTGAATACCATTCGGGGGAGGGATAGAAAGACATGGCTCGAATAACTTGTATTTTAGCAAGAAAAATATTGACAGGTAATATTTATTACCCTAAGCATTAATAAACTTAGCCGGGATTGCGCATGCATATTCATAGGCGGTGTGCCTGCTTCGAGTTTACAGAAGAGGAGGGATTAGTTATGGGAAAAAAACGTTTTGTTGATTTGAGCATAAGCATAGAGCCGGAACTTCCGAGCGATCCACCCGTCATGATTCCCAAAATCGATTATGTGGATCATACCCAGGGTGCCGAACAGATGAAGGATTTTTTTCCGGGTCTCAAAAAGGAGCAGTTGCCTAAAGGGCTGGGCTGGGCACTGGAGATTCTAACACTTACAACCCATAGTGGCACGCATCTGGACGCTCCCTATCATTATCACCCTACTATGGACCATGGTAAACCTGCCCTGACCATTGACGAGATTCCCCTTGAGTGGTGTTTCAATGATGGCGTACTCCTTGATTTTCGTCATAAAGGTGATGGTGAACGCATTACGGCAGATGATGTAAAAAAAGAACTGGAACGTATCAAGTATGAAATCAAGCCCCTGGATATTGTCCTCATCCAGACCGGGGCCGAAGAGGCCTGGGGCACTGAGAAATACCTTGTAAAAGGCGCAGGTATGGACAGGGAGAGCACCCTCTACCTCACCGAGAAAGGAGTGAAGGTTGTGGGAATAGATGCCTGGAGTTGGGATCGTCCTTTGCCCTTTCTGGCCAAGGAATTTCAGGAGACAGGAGATCCCAAAGTCATCTGGGAAGCCCACTTCGCCGGGATTGAAATTGGTTATTGCCACATGGAAAAGCTGGCAAACCTTTCAGACATCGGGCGACCATACGGGTTTACAGTTTGCTGCTTTCCCATAAAAATCAAGCGTGCCAGTGCAGGTTGGGCCAGACCTGTGGCTATAGTGGAGGAATAGGAAAACAAGCCATTATGTTGAATAGTGGTAACTTTTTAAAAAGTTCGGGAAGATATTGGGGCCATGCGGGTCTCTTTTTTAGACTGGATAACCCCGCATTCCGCGGGGCCCCGACAGCGGGATCTACACTCCGCTTCGACAGGCATGGATAAACAGGAATCTATTTTTAAGTCATAAACAAGACCTTAATTGTAATAATCCCGTAGATCAAATAAGACATCCTGGTAGCATACTTAATGATAAATCCCGAATAAGGAATTAAGATAATCTCTTTTAGCCTTTCTTAAATGTAAAATAAGTATTTAAAAAAAATTCAATCGGGGGGCAGACCTAACCAAGCCCTAACACATAGATTTAACTCAATCACTTACCCATATAGCAAGGAACGGTCTATTAAGATATTTAATGGATTTACAAGAATTCAAAAAAATCAAGTCAAACCATGCCTGCCCCGCGCATGATGGGCGGGGTTATCCTGTCAAATAAATACCTGAGTAGAGCAGTTACAAACCATTAACCCTAATAAAAGGAGGATCAACATGAGAGTATTCAAACTTGCACTATTGGTAGTAATCATGGCAACCTTGGCACTTATAGTGCCAGTCGCCCCGGCAAAGGCCAAAACCTACAAAATGACCGCTGCTGCTGGTCACCCACCAATTTTTTTGTGGGTCACTCTGACCAGGGACTTTTTTATCCCGGAGGTGGACAAGCGCCTGGCTGCTGCCGGGGGCAAGGACAATATTGTCTGGAACCAGGCCTATGGTGGTACAATTGCCAAACTCGGCGGGGTGCTCGAGGCGGTTGAGGAGGGTATTGTAGATCTGGGTTTTGTGGGAACAATTTTTGAGGCGCCCAAGATGCCCCTGCATAATGTGAGCTACATGACCCCTTTTGGCACCAGCGATATCTTTAAGGTTGTCGATACCATGGCCGATCTTCAGGCGAATATCCCTGCCGTGGCCAACGAATGGACCAAGTACAACAATGTATGTTTGGGCGGGGTGGGCCTGGACACATACGGTATCTTGACCAAATTTCCGGTCAAAACGGTGGATGATATTGATGGCCACAAAATTGCTGCTCCTGGTCCTTCAGCAAACTGGATTAAAGGCACTGGGGCCGTGGCCGTGGCCGCAAACCTGAATACCTATTACAATGGGATCAAAACCGGTGTCTTTGAAGGCACCTTGACCTTCATGACTGCCGGAGCGGCTATCAAGGTGTATGAAGTCGCCCCGTATATCTGTATGGTCAATTTCGGGGCACAATTCGCCGGCGGTCTCAGTGTCAATAAAGACGTCTTTGAATCTTTTCCGCCATACATGCAGAAAATTTTTAAGGACGTAGGTGCGGAATACGCCACAAAACTGGCCCAGGCCCAGACAGACAAGGCTGACAGCGCCATGAAGGCAATGGAAAAAGCCGGAGCAAAGGTGATCTATCTTTCCGATGCCGAGCGAAAGCGCTGGGCCAATAAGCTGCCCAACGTGCCAATGAACTGGGCCGAGGCTATGGAGAAAAAGGGCCTGCCAGGAAAAAAAGTGCTGGAAGGTTATCTCAACGGTCTACGCAAGCGTGGTACTGTGCTGGTCCGGGACTGGGACAAATAACCCATGCCCGCTTATGACCACAGGAGCCGGGAAAAAGCATATAAATCCGGTCACCGCCGGCTCCGATATAGTGACATTACTTCAGTAATGAACTCCATTGGCACTGCCTGGGTGTTTGTGCTGCTGGTTATCATCAATTTAGACATCGGTGGCCGTGCCATCTTTAACCACCCGATCCGGGGCGTTCCTGAGATTGTGGCGTTGTCCATCGTGGCCTGCGTATTTCTACAGTTAGCCCACACTCTCAAGGTAGGTCGGCTGACCCGCTCAGATATTATGTTGAACTGGCTGGCCAGGAAAAATCCTGTGCTGGGACATTTCCTTCGTGGGATCTATCACCTTATTGGTGCAGCGGTTTTGATTATCCTGTTCAAGGCCAGCCTGCCCTTATTTACTAAGGCCTGGCGTCTTGACGTGTATGTAGGAGCCGAAGGTGACTTCATGGCACCGGTCTGGCCGGTAAAGCTTATCATCCTTATTGGTTGTGTGGCGGCGGCTATCCAGTTCATGCTGATGGCCTACAACGATTTCCGATCCATGGGAGGACAGAAATTATTGCAATCTAAGACGGACGGCGGTTCCTGATGAGTGATCTTCAAATTGGGTTTCTGTCTATAGCAGCCATCCTGTTTCTGATCTATGCCGGAATGCATGTGGCCATTGCACTCACACTGCTTTCTTTTTTAGGCGTATGGTTTATAAGGGGCAACTGGACAATCGCCAGCAAACTCCTGGCCCTGGCCGCGGCCGACAGCATCTCAGGGTATATATTTGGCGTGGTGCCTCTATTCGTATTGATGGGGCTGTTTATATCGGTTTCGGGCATAGGTAAAGACACCTTTGAAGTGGCAAACCGGCTTTTCGGAGGATTTGGGGGCGGTTTGGGGATTGCTACTGTGGCCGCTAACGCGGTATTTGCTGCAGTGACCGGTATTTCTATTGCATCGGCTGCCGTTTTTACCAAAGTGGCCGTGCCTGAGATGATCCGACTGGGCTACAAACCGAGATTCGCGGTAGGGGTTGTAACCGGTTCCTCAGTTCTGGGAATGTTAATCCCACCTAGCCTGCTCCTTATCCTGTTTGGTGTGCTCACCGAGACCTCCATAGGTGATCTGTTTAAAGCGGGCATTATGCCGGGTATCGTTCTCTCCGCCGGTTTTTCTGCCGCCATCCTGGTCATGGCATATCGCTTCCCTGATTATGTGTGCGCAAAGGTCACGGGTCAGGCAGATGGTTTGAATAAGAAGATGAGCCTGGCCAGTGCTGTCGGTAAATTGATTCCCATCGCCCTCCTGATCGCCCTGGTTTTGGGTGGCATTTACGCAGGCTGGTTTACGCCCACGGAATCCGGGGCAGTTGGGGCCTTGGGCGCCCTGGTTTTGGCTTTAAGCAAACGACAACTAACCTGGGCAAAACTCTGGCAGGTGCTTACTGAGACCGGACATGTCACCGTCTCGATCCTATTTTTAATCATATCTGCCAATGTATACGGCCGTATGCTGGCCCTGTCGGGCATTACCGGCTTTGTTGCCACCTGGATAGGTGAATCCGGTATGGGCCTTTACGCTATTCTTAGCATTTATCTGGTTATAGTGTTGCTTATGGGCACTATCCTGGATTCCACGTCGATTTTGATGATTATTGTTCCGCTCATCTATCCGATTGAGGTAGGGCTTATCACTCCGCCCCTTGGAATTGCCGCCTATGTGGTCAAATCCACCCTGGATGATCAGAGCATCACCCTGAATGATGTCTTTGCCGGTGCGTTTCCGTTCGTGATTATCATGATACTTGTGTTGATCTTAGTGGTTATCTTCCCCCAGATCAGTCTGGTTCTGGTATGATAAGTAGAAGATCGTATGACGCCAGATGATATGCTGAATGCAGGAGGCACCATCGCTCCCTGGTTCTCCAGCCTCACATTTGGCGGGCCAGATCTTAAGACCGTCTATATTGGGAGTCTGAAGGGCACCCGGATTCCCTATTAAATGCGGGTTCGCTCAATTTTGCGCTTTTTCATATTGCAGATAATTATAAAGAGTGGAAATTTGAATGGGAAAAGTATTACCTTGACTTGACCGAAGATTTTATCTTCCCGAATACATTCAAGACCATTCTAAAATGAATTAACTTTACCACTTTGTCCAAACTGGAGGGCAGCCAGTAGACCCTACTGGCTGGTCTACGCTTCGGTGAAAAGCAGCGACTAAGGCCTTCCACAGGTTATTGTTGATTTACTGGATTAATATCATGTCTACCTATGCCTGCCCCGCGTAACGCGGGGTTATCCTGTCGAATGTTTTTTTGGTAAACTGTAACGAGATAGAGGGCAAGATGCTCAGGAGATTCAGTCTAAGTACTACGACTATTTTTTCTTTGTGCCATCACGACCCTGTAAAGGTGGCTGTAATCCTTCATTCGGGCCTTTTCCCCATAGCCTTTGATTTCGCCAATTAATCCCAGGGCCTTCTCTGTCTGACCGGGCGCCATTTCCACCATAATCCATGCGCCAGGATTCATGAAGGCCGCAGCTTCCGAGAGAATCTTTTCGATAAAATGCATCCCTCCCTCACGGCCGTCCAGGGCCAATCTGGGTTCATAATCGCGGACTTCCGGGGCAAGGCCCTTGAATTCATCAGGGGCTATATAGGGAGGGTTAGACAAAATAATATCAAAAGTTGCGCCCTGGTCCAGCAGGGGTTCCCAAAGGTTTCCCCGTATAAACTTGATCTTGTCTGTGACCCCATGTTTCTCAGCATTTAGGCGTGCAAGCTCCAGGGCACCAGCAGATATGTCTGTGGCCCAGATTTTGGTCTGCTGGATCTCTTTGGCCAGGGATATGGCAATGACACCACAGCCGGTACCAAGGTCCAATATCCTGGGCGTATCATCCACCGCTGCTGGAAAAGACTTAAGCCGTTTAATGGCCTGCTCGACCAGCAATTCAGTCTCAGGCCTCGGAATAAGGACCTGCGGAGTTACTACGAACTCCAGGGACCAGAATTCCTGAGTCCCGGTGATGTACTGCAAAGGTTCGCGTTTGGTTCGCCTTTTGATGAGTGTACGGTAGCCAGAAAGCTCATTTTCTGTTAAAGGCTGGTCGAAATTTAGATAAAGGGTTACGCGATCGACATTTAGCTTGTGCGCCAGAAGAATTTCAGCGGTTAGGCGGGGGCGGTCAACGCCTTTTTTCCCCAGGTACTCGGCAGTAACATGCAAAAGGTCTTTTATAATCCAGGGCTTGTGAAGCATTGCCAATCCCCCAGTGATCAGCCTGCAGTATTTTTCTTTAGAGCTTCAGTCTGGAAATAAGTAATCAGGGGGTCGATAATAATATCCAATTCCCCCCGAAGGACTTCCTCCAATTTGTATAAAGTAAGCCCTATCCGGTGATCAGTAGTCCTCCCCTGGGGGAAATTATATGTCCTGATTCTTTCACTTCTGTCCCCTGATCCCACCATGTTCCTGCGCTCCTCAGAAATCTTTGAATGTTGTTCTGCCTGTTGCCTGTCCAGCATACGGGATAGAAGTACTTTCATGGCCTTGGCCTTGTTTTTGTGCTGTGATTTCTCGTCCTGGCAGGTAACAACGATTCCTGATGGAAGGTGGGTAATACGGACCGCGGAGTCCGTGGTATTCACATGCTGGCCACCATGCCCGGAGGAACGGTAAACATCGATACGAAGATCCTCTGGGTTGATGTTCACATCTATCTCCTCCGCCTCCGGGAGTATGGCCACTGTAACGGCCGATGTGTGAATTCGTCCCTGGGCCTCAGTCTCCGGAACTCGCTGGACGCGATGAACGCCGCTTTCATATTTTAGTCTGCTGTAGACCATTTGACCTTCAATGAGTACAATTATTTCTTTGAATCCCCCAATACCGGTAGAATTTTGGCTGAGAATTTCTGTTTTCCACCCCTTCAGTTCCGCATATCGACTATACATCTTGAAGAGATCACCTGCAAAAAGTGCAGCCTCATCACCGCCCGTTCCGGCCCTTATTTCAAGTAAAATGTTTTTTTCATCGTTTGGGTCTTTGGGCAAAAGAAGGACTTTGAGATTTCCCCCGAGTTTTTCCAGATCTAATGTGAGGCTATCAATCTCTTCCCTTGCCAATTTCCGCATTTCCGGATCCGGATCATCTAACAACGATCGATTGCTCTCAATTTCCTCCCGTACAGATTCATATTTGCGGTATGTGGTAATTATCGGGGTGAGCATGCTGTGTTCTTTGGCATATTTCTGATAGGTTTTTTGATCCCGGATTACATCGGGACTGCTTAATTGTCCCTCCAGCTCACCATAACGATCCTCAATTTCTTTGACTTTTCCGAACATACAGACCCCGTAATTTAACAAATCGGAAGTTCTACAGCTCTTTTAAGTTATAGATATTTACTGAGGCTTGGTAATCCTGCCTCACACATGGAATAATGGAACAGTGGAATAATGGAATGTTGTAGATCCCGTCTTTAGTCCCGCTAAAGCGGGATAAATTCGTCTTCTACCGGTTGGATTAGATCCACATTTTTCATTTATCTTAATACACGCTCTCAGGTTGTGGGAGGCTCAGGTTTTCGCAGCGGCTTCCTTGTTGAATTTGGCATACTTTTTTCTGAATCGCTCAACTCTGCCAGCTGAATCTACCAGTTTTTGTTTACCAGTAAAAAAAGGATGGCATTTTGAGCAAATCTCAACATTTATTTCCTTGACAGTGGAACCTGTCTCAAATTCATTGCCACAGGCGCAGTGTACGGTCGTCTTATGATATTCGGGATGAATTCCTTTTTTCATTTTTTCTCCTTCTATTCACTCATTGAATCCAAGAACCTTTTATTATCCTTTGTTCCCTTTATTTTTTCAAGTAAAAATTCCATGCTGTCCACTGGGGTCAAAGGAGCAAGCAATTTTCTCAGTATCCAAATACGGTTCAAGTCCGCTTTTTCTATTAAAAGCTCTTCTTTTCTTGTCCCGGAACGATTAATATCTATTGATGGGAAGACTCTTCTGTCGGTCAGCTTTCGATCCAGTTGAATTTCCATGTTTCCTGTACCTTTAAATTCTTCAAAAATAACCTCGTCCATCCTGCTCCCTGTATCAACGAGAGCTGTGGCAATAATGGTGAGGCTGCCTCCCTCCTCGATATTTCTTGCCGCGCCAAAGAACCGCTTTGGTTTTTGAAGTGCATTAGAATCTAAACCACCGGAAAGGATTTTCCCGCTAGGCGGAACAACCGAGTTATATGCCCGGGCCAACCGGGTAATGCTGTCCAGGAGAATCAGGACATCAAGTTTATGCTCAACCAGTCTCTTGGCCTTTTCAATCACCATTTCAGCTACCTGGACATGGCGTTGTTGCGGTTCATCAAATGTGGAACTGATAACTTCCGCATCAACGGATCGCTGCATGTCAGTTACTTCTTCCGGCCTTTCATCGATAAGAAGAACGATCTTGTGGATATCTTTATCATTGGCGCTCACACTGTTGGCAATGTTTTGGAGAAGCATTGTCTTCCCGGTCCTTGGAGGAGCCACAATAAGGCCCCGCTGGCCCTTTCCAAGGGGTGTCATCAGGTCCAGTATCCTTGATGAATAATTGTCTGACTTGGTTTCCAGCTTAACCCTTTCATTGGGATAGAGGGGTGTAAGATTATCAAAAAGGATTTTTTCTCTGGCCAATTCCGGATCTTCATGGTTGACCTTTTCCACTTTCAAAAGGGCAAAATATCTCTCCGTGTCTTTGGGCGGACGAATCTGGCCGGCAATGGTGTCACCGGTTCTCAAATTAAAGCGTCGTATCTGTGAGGGAGAAATGTATATATCATCAGGGCCTGGGAGATAATTGGCGTCAGGAGCCCTGAGAAACCCGAACCCATCCGGTAGTGTCTCTAAGACACCTTGGCCATATATAAGGCCGTTTCGTTCAGAATGGGCTTGCAGCAGAGAAAAAATAAGATCCTGCCTGCGCATCCCCGATGCGCCCTCAATACTAAATTCCTTTGCCATATTCGTTAGTTCACTGATCTTCAACTTCTTAAGTTCAATAAGATCCATGTTTTTTCTCCATCTAAATATAATGTGTCAGAAACTGAAATCAAAAGGGGTTTTCGAGGTTTGGTGTTCTTTCCTCGTCCAGCCATGATGGGATAATAATGGGTTTTCGAGGTTTGGTGTTCTTTCCTCGTCCAGCCATGATGGGATAATAATGGCCTGAGGGGATAGATTACGCCTCTTCCAAAAACCCATTTCAAATTTTATATTGAGCCAAATTGCGGAGCAAGCTGGGGCTAATTTTTAATATAGAGAAACACAGGGCCGCAACATGGGGAAAAGCTGAAAAATATTCAAAATGCCCTTCCTCGGGCACTAAAATCAACCCTAAAACCCTTCAATGTGCATTAGAGATAGTAACTCAGCAGATTAGCTATGAAGTCTTCTTAGATGTCCGGTCTATACCGAATCCTCCAAAAGGCAGGGAAATAATTTAGATCTCT
>MVDB01000183.1 GCA_002050025.1 Desulfobacteraceae bacterium 4484_190.2 | reverse complement strand
AGAATACATAGCTCACATACAAAAGGCTTACGAGCGCTGCTGGAAGAGCATACGGTTAAGCGGTCAGTTATAGTTTCTTTGGAAAAACAGCCAAGAAAACTTGATTCCTCCATTGATGTTTTACCATGGCAAGTCTTTCTGGAAGAACTATGGTCAGGGGAATTAGCAGTGTGAATTAAAAATGCGTACCATGTTGAAATTACAGGCTATCACTGAGGTGTCCCTATGAGTACAAAAAACATTCTTGATCCAATAAAACCGGGTGAAATCCTTCGTGAGGATTTTCTAAAGCCCTTAGACATTAGCATTAACCAGCTTTCTCGGGATCTTTCAGTTCCCCCCAATAGAGTAAGTGAAATTGTGAATGGAATGAAGGGTCAAATCTTTGATTGACTTACATGCAATAATGTAAATGGGGTCAGCCATTTGCCACGAGGGTAAAGGATGATACATGGCAAGGCCATTGAGGATAAAATACAAAGGCGCTTTTTATTACATAACTGTCAGGGGTAATGAACGGAAAAGGATCTTTTTCTCAAAGGCTGACTATGAGAAATTCAAGGACTATTTGGGAAAGGCGCAAGACAAGTATGGATATTTACTCCCTCAGGACTTAGTACTGACGAAGCAAGAAAACTAGGGATTTTTTCCAAGGTCAAGGAAGGCGAAAATTATAACCACAGGAATACATTTAGTATTTCGAGGATTATAATTTGAGCCTGACGCAGAGATTGGAAAAAATAACAGTTTTCGGTCGGGCACTAATTATATGTCACTGTAATTGCGAATCGTAGCACTAAGCAATCTCACTCCGAAACCCGTTCCACCGGGACCGCAGTAAGCACTTTCCGATTTAAGATAAGCCGGACCGGCTATGTCGATATGTGCCCAGCGGGTATCTGCGGCAAACTCCGAAAGGAAGAGTGCCGCGGTAATGGCACCGCCCGCGCGGCTGCTGCTTATGTTGTTCATGTCCGCAAAATCGCTTTTCAGCAGTTCTTTATAGTCTTCGGGCAGGGGCATCCGCCAGCAGCGCTCATGGGTTTCTTCTCCGGACGCAATAATGCCGGAGGCCAGATCGTCATCATTGGAAAACACACCAGCAATTTTGTCCCCCAGGGCAACGACACAAGCCCCTGTCAGCGTTGCCAGATCAATGAGTAATTGCGGCCTGTATCTTTTGATCACGTACGAAATCGCATCAATTAAAATCAGCCGCCCTTCAGCATCGGTGTTTCCGATTTCAACGGTTTTACCGGCATAACTACGAATGATGTCCCCGGGGCGCGTTGCCTGGCCGGACGGCATGTTTTCAACAATGGGGATGGCTCCTATAATATTGGTTTTTGTTTTGAGTTTGGCAGCCGTAATCAAGGTGGCCGCCACCGCCGCAGCACCGGACATATCCGATTTCATGTCGGAAATGGAAGTGCCGGTTTTGATATTGAGACCACCGGAATCAAAGGTTACGCCTTTGCCTACCAGGGCCAGGGTCATCTTTGCACCTGGCACCTTATGCTCGAGCAGGACCAGACTGGGTTTGCTCTGACTGCCGGCAGCAACGGCCAGCAGTGCACCGAGCTTCTGTTGCTTCAGTTGGGCTTCATTGAGTACCTGGACTTTCAAGCGCTGCTTTTTTGCCAGGTTTACGATGGATTGGGTCAATTTTTCCGGCGTCTTTTCATTTGAAGGTGTGTTGACCCAATCTCTGGCCTGGGTGGTACCCTCACATATGGCATCAACTCTTAAAGACAGTTGTCGCATTTTTTGGGTGACTTGTTTTGTGATCCGAAAATGAATTTGCCGGAGTGCTTTTTTCTTTTCCTCGCCCTTGAATTTATGGAACAGGTGGTTTCCAAGGTAAGCGCCTTCCTGCATGGCCTCTAAAAGTGCGGACATTTCCATTTTTATCAACGAAGGGTCGGGCACAGCGAAATACAGGCTTGTCAGTCGCTTTTTAATGCAGTGCTTCACCGTCTTACCGGCCATACTTCGCAGCGCTTCACGATCTGTTTTTTCTAGTTTACCAAGTCCCCACAGGATAACCCGCTGTGCTTTAATATCCGGTACATCGTAAAGTGTCACGATTTCATCTTTTTCCCCGTTAAATTCCTTGAGCCTGAGCGCCCTTCTAATGACGGCTTCAATTATCGGGTCATAATGGATATCCTCATCTTCACACACGGCAATGGCAAGGGTATCGATTTTCGATTTATTCAGATCAATGGATGTTAAACGCAGCATAGTTGCCTATCTCCTTTTTTCCTAACGCCGGTTTATTTTCGATAAGAAGTCGCTTTTCGGGGAGGAATATAGGAGAAATTTCCTTTGTGTGTCAAGCCAAATTCAACCTTCCCGCCTATCGGCGGGATTGTGGGAGCAACTCACTGGCTGAAATTGTGAATGAGTGAATGAGGTCAGCCCTTGCCATAGGCAAGGCTTGTTTTAAATTTCCTCGGTGTTAAGCCTTTTGAACAATGAATATTGCTCAAACAGCTCTATAAGCTCCTTTTTTAAAAAGTTGGCATTATCCAATGCCTTCAAGTATTTGTTCTTGAGAGAACTGATCTTATCCATTGATCTTAAATACTCTTCACGGAGTGTTGCGATTCCCTTCTCAATACCCATCTCATATTCATCTTTCAGTGAGCTAACCCCGATTAAATATTCTTCTTTCAGGGAAACAAGCTTTTCAAGGGCCTTTTCATATTCGCGCCTTAATCTGCCTGCCCCTTTCTCTTCAGCACACAGGTATTGCTTTTGCAGTTCCTGTAGCAAATCCTTTACTGAAATTATTTTATCAACCCTAAAGGCATTGCTTCCGGCAAAGGCAAAACCCTTCTCCAGATCCCCTCTTCTGGCATTATCAAGCGCCAGGGAGATACAATAGGGCGCGGTTTTGATTTCACAGCTTTTGAGGCATCTCCAGGCACACTTGTGGTCCATCTTTTTACCTGCCGAAATATCCATCAAGAATTTGTTCCGGATAGCCCGGCCCGGCATGCCGACAGGGCTTTTGATAATTTCTATATCGCCTTCCTTGCAGGAGATATAGGCCTCCTTGAACCTTATATCAGCGTCACATTCATGTGTGGCCACGAACCTTGTCCCCATCTGGACACCGCTCGCCCCAAGTTTGAAAAAGTTGTAGATATCAGCACCCGTAAAAACTCCTCCTGCGGCAATTACAGGTATGGCCCTGTTAAATTTATCCTCATAGGTCTTTATCTCTGCAACAACATCGGGCAAAATACGTTCAAGCGCAAAATCAGGATTATCGATTTGGTCCTCTTTAAATCCCAGGTGCCCACCTGCTTTTGGCCCCTCCACAACAACACCATCCGGGATATCCTGATATCTTTTCACCCAGGACCTGAAAATAAGCCCGGCTGCCCTTGCAGAGCTTACAATAGGGAGCACTTTGACTCTGGCTGATCTGAGTTCTTCAACAGGGATTCCCTTAATCGGGAGTCCTGCTCCGAGGAAGACCATATCGACCTTTTCTTCGATTGCGACCATTAAAAGCGCATGGAAATCATTCACAGCCACCATAATGTTGACCCCAATGATGCCCGAGGTCTTTTCTTTTGCCTTTCTTATCTCTTTTCTTAGGGCTACTACATTGGCATCTCTGTGTTTGGCATAATAATCACGGTCAAGCATCCCTATTGAATTTGCGGCGATTACGCCTATGCCACCTTCATTCGCCACTGCAGAAGACAACCCTGAAAGAGATATTCCAACCCCCATTCCCCCCTGAACAATGGGAAGTTTTGCAACAGAATCACCGATTCTTAGTTTAGGGATCTGGGACCATCGAATCCTGGAAAGATCAAACCTTGGCCATTCTATATTGCTGAGGTCTATTTTTGGTATCTGCAACTCTGATATTTTACTAAAATCAAACAATTGATTCTCCTTCCCTGGAAGAAAAAAACAACAACTGGCTGTTTCTCCCACCTACAAGGGGGAAATTAGGATAATTATGCTTATATGTCAAGGATGCATAAAAGAGGGACTAAGGGGAAGAGGGAATAGGGGGACGTTCGGAAAGAGTTGACGCCCTCCCACACCAAGCCTTAATGTTATCATTCCGTACCAATAGAGAAAACGGAGATCTGAGTTTCTAATCCTTTGAGCAAACGCGGGGGTTCTTGCGTAACGCGAACTCGTGAATCCAGTTGGGACTTTACACTTTCTGTCATTAGTATCTGCCCCGAAACAGCCTCTGACGCCAGGCGCTGGGAAATATTAACGTCCGTACCAATGACCGTGTAATCGAGCCTTCTCTGAGATCCCACGTTACCCAGGAACATTTCACCTGAACTGATTTCAACCCGAATTCCAATTCCAAATTTCTCAAATCTCAATTGCGGATAGAACCTCTTTGGTAAAGAATATCTACTTGGTTCTTTCAAGTCCAATCCAAGCCCTCGATGCAGAATTTGTTGAATCTGAACAAAACACCTGCCAAATCATTCAATCGGAGCGTTGCTTCGCAACGCCCGCTGATGCTCAGCGGTTTGCCTCTATAGACACATTTATAACTTGACAAAATGTACCGCTCTGGTATATACATGAGATATGAACAAGATATACAAGGAAATATTTACTCAATGCTCTGGTTTCGATTGGAATAAAGGAAATATCGATAAAAGTTGGATAAAACATAAAGTTAGTCCTGCGGAATCCGAACAAATATTTTTCAATCGTCCCTTGGTGATCCAATATGACATATTACATTCAAAAACAGAGAAAAGGTTTTATGCCCTTGGGAAAACTGATTTGAAAAGAACTCTATTCATTGTCTTTACTGTCAGGAGCAATCTTATTCGTGTTATTTCTGCACGAGATATGAGTCGTAAAGAAAGGGAGATATACAACAATGAGTAAGCAAATACCTAAATTTAAAAATGAAGATGATGAAAGAGAGTTTTGGGCTACTCACGACTCAGCTGAATTCATTAACTGGAATAAGGCAGAATTTGAAAATTTTGGTTTAACAGAATTATAAACATAAACAAGGTCTCTGGAAAACTCTTGCAGCCAGTGATCTTAGCATTCCCGGTGGCTGCGCCGCCGGGAATCGCGGTGCTGACTACGTCAAGTTCCTCGCCCCGGTGCTTACGCCGGAACAAGGAACTCGACCGGACACCGTGAACCGCACAATCAAACTCCGTTTGCTTGCACGGCCCCCGGTGCCGGTCAAGCACCACGATTCAATCTTTTGAAACCCCGAATCCCCTTCAAGTCATCTCGTTGAAAAACCTCTAGCCCTAATCCCGCCTTACCCCACAGATGTTGTGGCCATTTTTCCCTTGACACACAATTCCAAATCCCG
>MVDB01000021.1 GCA_002050025.1 Desulfobacteraceae bacterium 4484_190.2 | reverse complement strand
AACGAAGAGTTGAGCTGCGCCAAAAGACGGCCTGATGGAACGTATGGAGACCTGTCCTCGGCTGACATCGCCATAGCCGCTGCTCTCGCCCCATCCGACGGCGTCAGTTCAAACGACACGTTAGACTGCCCTCATCATTGCGCACGGATCGCCGAGATCGACATGTGTGGCTCATCGACTATATGACGCCTGCGGGCGTGTACTCCCTGAGGCGCTCAATCACATCAAGGGCCTCTTTGCGGGGTTTGCTATCTTTGTATGCGGTCACGTCGAACCTATCCTCCTCGATAGCCTTGATAAGCCTTTGGAACATGATACGGAATGCCGATTCAGCTCGCTCTGTAAATGCATGCACCATCTTGAGCTGTTCCATCCTGAAAAGGCCCAGTTCGACGTGGCCGACGTCGATCTCGTTTCGAAGAGCAATGGCAGGCAGATAGTTCCCTTCGATCTCGGACTCGGTGAACCCGAGGGCGCGGAGCTGAGTCCTGACCGCATCTCGAGTACGCCCGTCTCCACCAGATGGAAACAGGACTTCAAGCGCTTTCGATAAGTTGAGCACAACCTCGGCAACGAACTCCCCTGCTGTATACCCTTCACGAGCTAGCCGGCATGCGAGATGGAAATAGTGCAGTGCCGCGAGCAGGCGCCGGCGGTGGCTTGCGGCCACGATACTCATTCGTTCCCACGCCTGAGCTACGTGCTGTTGCTGGAGTTCTTGAGTGGTCGTCAAAAACTCCATGTGCCACGCACGGAGCTCCCATCGAAACTCATCATTCCCGATGCTCCCGTCCACGCGCTCAACATACGGCGGGTCCGCGAAAGTAACATTGAGCAGAGTGGGGACAGCAAAGAAGACGCTCCTGATCGTCTCTTCAACGTCTGGGAGTGAATCGAAGCGCTGGGACACAGTCAGGGTCCTGCCCAGCAACTCCACTACTCGGCCAGGCTCCTCGAGGATCAAGTTGAGCGGTTGGAGTGGCTCCCGGGACTGGATCTCGTGTTGGCCCGTATACGCGTTGAACCTAGCTTTTGCCGCCACGCTCCGCACGGCAGTACGGCCTCCATCCGCGACAACCCCGAACGGCTGCTCGGGTAGGAAATGGAAACGGATCTGACAATCGGCAGGCAATTGGTACTCACCGTCCGCACTGCGTTTGAAGACCCTGGGGCGAACCTGATAGCTGAACATTCTATCCTCCCTTTTCGTTCGGGGGACTATCGTCTGACCACGGAGTGCAGGCGACAAGAGAAACACTTGATCCTTCTGGCGCTCAAGGTCACGACAGGTCCCAGCCCCTCCGATCGAAAGGACTTTGCGGTATCTGAGCCCAAGTTGTCAGCTCCACGAGGCAGGTCGAAATCGGGACACGGGGGCTCACAGCCAATCTGGGGGAAGGCGCCTAAAGCCATCGTCGGTGGTTCTCATAGGCTGTCTAATCGCGGACGCAGTCAGCACCGCGATTCACGGCGGCTTCGCCGCCGTGAATAAGTTATTCTATAGTTCTGTATATCTCCACACTTAGAGTGATATATAGAAAAATGGTTCCATCGTTTCTGTTCAATACCACAATAAAATGAGGTGTTTCAAGTTGTTATCTAAAAAATAAATTATCTTGGCTTTCCGGCCCAATATCTCCCCTTTAGTTGCATAAATCAAATAGCAAAATGGGTTAAAACCAATAATTGTAAAACTTTTCCACCTTTCTTTTCACCTTGCATTTTGGAATTCACCGCAAGTGGTATCATGAAATCAATGAAAAATTGCCATTTTATTTATCCTTCGGGAAAGTCGAGGATACCCCACCTCCTTCGTTGCCAAGGGTTCGCGGTAAAGTACTACAGCTTCACCATTGGCGCCTTAGACCTGGGGCATCTTCGAATTTTGCAACGTTAGGGTTCCATTATCCCGCAGGACTTACTTAAATCATTTTTAAATTATTTATAATCTCTTGACAGATTTTTTGCAATAAGATCATTTTAATATCCCTGCATAACATGTCATTTATCAGAATATATAGAAAAGAGGGATTCTTCATGCCGCATCCTTCTCGCGATTCCGAACCATCATCAACTGTTCATGGCCCCTCATACACTGTTAGCCCATCTGGGAAGGGTTATATTGAACGGGAAAACGGTGCTTCCTGGGAAGCCGAATACTCTTTGCTTGCGGATGAAATTCATGTGCGGCATTATTCTTCCAAAACTCTCAAGATGTATAAAGGCTGGGTTCGGAAATTTCAGGCCTTTACACGCAGCAAGACCCCCGAAGTGCTGTCATCGAATTATGTTAAAGAGTTTTTAATATTTTTGGCTGTGAAGCGAAAGGTGTCATCCAGCACACAAAATCAGGCGTTTAACGCGCTTTTGTTTTTTTATCGTCATATCCTGCACAAAGAATTCGGAAATATGCCGGAGTGTTTTTAGTGAATGCATTAGAGCAAAAATACAAAAATGCGGCAAAGGAGTTTATCCGGCATGTACAAAAAGCGATTAAACGGGCAGTCAATAAGGCCAAGATCTGTAATCGTGCTTCAGCTCATACGTTTCGCCACAGTTTTGCAAGTCATTTATTACAGGTAAATTATGACATACGTACTATTCAGGAATTGTTGGGTCACAGTGATGTGAGGACCACGATGATTTATACGCATACAATCAAGAGCCAGACAAAGAAAGAGGCTAAAAGTCCGCTTGATTTTTGATATGAGGCAGAATTTTCAGGTATGCTTGGGCTTTGATAAGGGGGTTGGCCCCTAAAATAGCGGGGCCAACCCCTTTTTGTTTTATCCCTTGATGAGTCTTGGTAACATCATGTGGTGATGCGGGCAGATGGATATTGGGTTCTGATAGGCGCAGCCGGCAAAGGCAACTATGTATTTCCTCATGTCGGGAAAGGAAATAATCTCGTCTACATAGCCTCTATTCGCACAATAAATGGGCCTGGACTGGTCATGGTACTGTTGTGCAAGGGCATTCATCTTTTCAATGACCGGCTTAAGTGAATGGCCTGCATCTTTTTCCTTGACCAGTCTCCTGGAAAATGATGCCGCCGCTGCAGTCTCTCCATGCATGACATAGATCTCGGTCGTTGGCGTACCCAGCGTAAAGGAGTTGTGATTATTGGCTGTGGGTCCTCCCATGATGTAATGTGCAGCCGCTGTTCCTTTTCTCAAGATAATGCACATGTGGGGTACGTCGGTCTGCTCGATTGAATAAATCAGGGACTGTCCGAGGCCCAAAAGCTCTGCTTTTTCAGCAATATCTCCCACGTCGATCCCTGAAGTATCTTGAAACCATACAATGGGAACCCTGTCTCGCCCGCATTGGGTTACAAACTCATTCATTTTGATCAAGCCCTGGCGGTAAAGCTTTCCTCCAATGCCCGGGTAGGGTGCGTATTCAGGGTAGTCTGCCCCCAGAAATCCCTGGTGGTTTCCGATAAAGCCCACCAGTAAACCATCGATCTTAGCCAGACCTGTGTAGACTTCAGGTCCATAATCCGGTCGGAATTCCATATGTTCACTGTTATCGAAGATACGGGCCAGCATTTCTTCAAAGTTGTAACTTCTCTTCTGGTTAAAGGCCACAATACTGTTGATATCATCCCCTGAAAACTTGGGCTCTTTTGGTTCTGCCACGCGGAAAAAGTTCGGGTCATAGGCAGGGGCCATATCCATGTATTTTTTAACGGCGTCGAGCACTTCTTTCTCAGTGTCATAGACCTCTTTGAAAAAACCTGTCTCGTTGTAATGGATGGGAACACTGCCGGGGGGCACCTGCTTGAAATGACGTGTTGCCTCAATAAGCTGCTCAGCCCCGTCTTCATCAAAAGAGCCCTTTGGGCTCATTCCGCCCACAATACCTCCACCACCAACTGCGATATTTGCATCTTTATGTGCCAAAAGTATTGTGGGACTTACACCCTGGTATCCACCGCCGGCCGGGTTTGTGCCGTATATGCCCGCAATAATAGGTATACCCAGTTTTTCCAGTTCAGCATGGCGGAAAAAAGTGGTGCCATTTCCCCTCCGGTTGGCATAAACTTCCTGTTGCTCAGTCAGTTTCACTCCGCTGCAGTTTACGATCCACACAAGGGGCACATGAAGCCTTTTGGCCATGTCAGTGACTCTGAGTTGATTATCTGCCTGTCCCGAGATCCAGGCTCCGGCCATGACCTTGTTGTCAAAGCCAATGACCACGGCCCATTTGCCGTTGATCCTGGCGAGCCCATCAATGACCCCTGTCGTCCCCTCTTCATTAGACTGGGGATTGTAAAGGGTATGGAGGGGGCACCAGGTGCCTGGGTCTACGAGGTATTCAAGCCTCTCCCAGATCGTCATCTGGCCTCTTTTCTTGATGATTTCGGCCGGCAGGCCTGCATTTTTTACAGCATCTATGGCCTCAGCCACCTGTTGTTCCACTTCTTTGATTTCTGCTACGTTTTCTTTTGCACTTTCTTTTTGACTGTCTGAAAGTGGTTTCCCAAAAGGTGTCATTTTTTCAAAATAGGGTCTCATTTTCTTCCTCCTGATATAATTGCTCCGCAATTATATTATCTGTTTGCTTTTCGGATACCAAGCTGATCAAGTGCGATGATCCATTTGCATATATTGGCGGAACCCTCAACCATAAAGTAAGGGGGTACGTCCCTGTAATATCTTGCCACCGGATATTCGGTTGAGTATCCATAGGCTCCCATGATCCTCATGGCCATTTTCCCGGCCTTTTCTACGATTTCCCCTGCAAGATACTTGGCATGGGCTACTTCCAGGGTATTTCCGAGCTGGCCTTCATCCTTTTGCCATGCGGCTTTATAGACCATCAAACGCGCTGCTTCGATTTCAGTAGCAACCTGTGCGATCATATCCTGGTTCATCTGGAAATCACCAATGGATTTACCGAACTGCTTTCTTTCCTTACAGTAATCTGTCACGACATCGAGACATGCTTGGGCCAGCCCAATGCCTCCGGCTGCAGCAGAAAGTCGAGACTGGTTTAGTGAACCAAAGACGATCTTGGCGCCGTCGCCGGGTTTACCAAGAATATTCTCTTTGGGAACCTTTGTGTCTTCCAGAAATAATTCACCTGTGGGTGTAGACCTTGTTCCCAGCTTGTCCAGATCCGTGGTCGTAATGCCGTTGAAATTCTTGGGCTCAACCACAAAAGCTGAGAGACCTTTTCCTTTAGCTTCCTTATCAGTATAAGCATAGTATATTATGGCATCCGCAGTCGAGGCGTTGGAGATCCAGGTCTTTGAGCCATTCAGGAGCCAGTGGTCTCCTTTGTCAACGGCAGTGGATTTCAGGCCCATTACATCGGAACCCGCATTTGGCTCAGTAATAGCGAAGCAGCCCACATATTCAGCGCTTACCAGTTTTGAGATATATTTCTTCTTGATTTCCTCAGAACCATACCTGTAAATAGTGAAAGCGCAGCCGAGGGCCTGCATATTGATTTGTACCCTCAGGGAACTGGATGCCCTGGCAATCTCTTCCGTGAGTATCATTGCTGCCAGCCATCCCATTTCATTGCCGCCATATTCTTCAGGTATTACGGTGCCGAAAAAACCCAGTTCTGCCATGGGCTTGATGGCCTCTTTGTAAGGAAAGTAATGCCTTTCGTCCCATTCATCTGCGTACGGAGCAATCTTTTCAGCCGCGAAGTCGCGGGCCATCTCGCGAAGCATTTGTAATTCTTCACTTAAACCAAATTCCATAACTTTACCCCCTTCAGTATTAAAATGATGTTATCATCAAACAAAACAGACTATCAATTCAACAAGATTTTAGCAATTTTATAAATTATAGAATGTTAATTGACAACAAATTAATTCACATTGTAGCTATATTTTAACTATTGTCCATCCATAAATGGCTTGTGATGAGCTAAGCGGAAAGAGTCTCATAAGAAAAAATCCCGTCTTTTGCAAGGCGGGATTTCTATTATAACTTATAAGTTCTGCAGTTACCTTAAAATGAGCGAACCATGTTGTGTGGGATAAGTTTTTTCCCCTATGGTTAAAACTCCATGTCGAGGTCAACCCCTAACTTATCCCATTGCGCTTTGCCATCTGCCTCCCCCTTGGCAATCTCCTCTTCGCTCCATGGGTCAATGACAAGCGAATCCGCAACCAATTCCCAGATGTACTTCACTTCGTATTTATAATCCGGATAGGACTTGGGAACGCGCTTCATGAGCTGATCATGGCAGTTGGAACAGCCAACCACCAACACATTAGCACCGCTGTTTTTGATACCCTCATATTTCATTCGGCCCTGATAAGCCGATTCGTCTTCATAGGGTCCCGGCCACATGCCGCCGCCAGCCCCGCAGCAGAAAGAATTGGCACGATTTGGATGCATCTCCACAAATTCATCCACGCACTGCTGTATGATCCAACGCGGTTCATCGTAAAAGCCCGACCCTTCACCGAAGTGGCGGTCCAGTTCGCGGCCGTGTTTACAGGAATCATGCCAAGTAAATATCTTGCCGGCATGGACGCTTTTATCTATTTTTATTCTTCCTGATTTGATGAGTTCTATAAGGTAATCGTAAAGATAGATATAATCGATTTCGTTTTTAGAATCCTCCATCAAACATGTTTCCATGCCCAAGCGGCAACCATATGACCCCCCACCACAGTCGGGCATGATCATACGCTTGACACGATGCTCCTTCATAAAGTCGATTTTGCGTTGGGCAAAAATCTGCGTGTATTCATAATTCCCTGTGAAAAGCCCCCAATCAACTGATTCCCAGTTTGTTGATGGAATGGTCCAGTTTTCTCGAGCAGCATAAAAAATCTTCCACCACCACTTCATATCATCATTATCGGCAAACACCTCCTTGGAATTAGGGAGGAAAAAAATATCCGCATCGTCTTTGTCAACGGGGACATAGAATCCCGGGCATTCCTCTTCAGCAAATTCATTCCCGATATCGGCCATAAGGAAAAAGTAATCGCTCTGTGGTATGGCCATATTGTTTCCCGTCTTAATGTTATTCTCCGCGCCTTTATGAAGTATCCCCGGTACTTCCTCTCTGGGACGAAGGTGCTTCATATGGAGCATTATATAAGGAATGTCGATCCCCATAGGACAGGCGTGAGCACATCGGCCGCATCCCGTGCAAACCCACGGAAATTTTGATTCCACCACTTCATCCAGTAGACCCAAGGCCAACATACGGAGGACTTTTCGAATGTCCCAGCCCTCCATGCCGGGTGTACCCGTAATAGGGCAGCCATTAGTGCATGTTCCGCACGTCAGGCACATATTCAAATTAAATTTGGAAAGGTATTCCTGAACAGGATCGGGTAATTTTTGTGGGGTTATTGTATCTTGCATATGAATCTCCTTAAGTAGAATAATGTTCCAAAATTTGTAAGTTCTCAAAAAATCCGGGAAAATAAAAGGCTCACGCCTAAATTCCTTATTCGGAATTTACCCGTAAGGGTTTTATCCTCAAGTTATTGCGAAGTAACCAAAATTTCTTGGAATTATTGGAAATATAAGGATTTTACGCCTCAGTTTCACATCACATATGTCTCCTGTCTCACCCTCTGAACGCAAACATATGAACAATATACAGGTCATTTGGATTTGTCAAACAGTAAATTAGGGCTCCTAAGCGCTACCACCAGGAGATGATTTTGTTGTGTTCAAAGATAAGATCGATCAGTTTTTCATAGTCAGCCTGCTCATCATAAAGCATAAATTCCGTGGATTGCCCTCCTTCTGATTTATTGAAGGCGGACATAAGAGTTTTTGTGTTGTTATCCGGTTCTGTTTTCAAAATGTGCAGAATCTTCATACTTAACTCCTAAAACGGTATCACAAGATCCATTCCTTTTAGTTTTTCACCAATATCATCAGTTGCCATATATTTAAAGCCGTGTTTTTCCACATTCACCTTGTTATTCGAGTAGTACTCGGCTTCCAGATCTTCTAACCATTCGAGGTTTTCTTTGTACCCTTCAGTCATTTCCACCTCAACGTCCAACACGAACATATGCACATAGAAGTTTTCAACGGCCAGGCCCAGGGCGGAGCGTGAGCCTTCCCACAGATCCTCTTTTCTCCTGATCAAAAAAGCTACATGCCTCATATTTTCCATACTGACCTGCCCTCTTCAAAACACCACATAACGGTCGCACTCCTCGATCACCTCGGCGTGTCTGGTCTGGGTGGCAAAATCTTTCTCGCCGATGCCGGGGACAGGTGGACGAAGCCCCTTGCTTTTAAAGGCCACTTTGCACAGGGTCATCCTGGCCAAGCCTTTAAGTTCATCGAACCTTTTTTCCTGGGTCAAGAGTGTCCCAAGGTGTGTAAAAAAAATGGTTACATCAGTATCCTTTTTCTTAGCTGCCTTGCATAGCTTAATGATTTTATCAAGGTGCTGATCAGAGCTTACAAAAATCCCTAAAGATTTGGCCACTTAGTAACTCCTTTGCCTGAGTACAAAAACCGTACACATCTAACCGTTATCCTCAAGTTAGTGGGTTTCGCTCATTCCACCACGAAGGGGAATGGCATATCCACGTTCTTTTGTCAAATGTTTAGAAAAAATAAAAGTTGAAAAAGACCAGCGAGCGCCCGGAAATTCTGGTCATTTCAAACTTGAAGGAAAATATTGTTTGTCGTATTATTTTATTAGTTCGGTGGTTATAATTAAACTATATCTTTCATGAACACAGTTATGCTTTAGAATTAACAGAGTATTTTATACATATAACCTACTTGTTATTACCACAGAGTGAGGTATGTTATGACAAATAAAAAGAGCCAGAGACTGATTTCCATTCTTGATGCTATCGAGGATGGCATCTATATCATTGATGCTGATTACACTTTAGAATTCATGAACAAAGCAATGGTTAGAGATTTTGGGGAGGGTGTAGGAAAAAAATGCCATCAGGTGATTAACAATAGTGATGAGATATGTCCCTGGTGCAGGGCAAAAGAGGTGTTTAATGGTGAGACAATACGCTGGGAGCAGCACGTTCCGGCTATTGATAAGAGCTATGATTTTCTTGAACAGCCTTTGGAAAACGCAGATGGGACTATTTCAAAACTCAGTATATGCCGAGACATCACACAAAGAAAGAAACGTGAAGAAAAAATCAGAGTTTCCGAAGAAGACTACAGGAGACTGTTTGCTCATGTGGGTTCCGGGGTCTATATTAGCAGCAAAGAGGGGAAATTTCTTAACGCCAATCAGGCACTCCTGGATATGTTGGGTTACAAAAATAAAGAGGAGTTTCTTAAGATTGACATAGCGAAAGATCTGTATTTGAGGCCTGAGGATCGTCGAAAGTTCCAGGAAATGATTGAGAAGGATGGCCAGGTTATTGATCTGGAAGTAGATTTTAGACGTAAGGATGGCACCCCTATCTCTGTCTTGCATACAAGCCACGCGCGTTATGATTTGAAGGGGAAGGTCCTGGGGTATGAAGGGCTCAATGTGGATCAAACCCAGCGAAAACAGATGGAGAGAGAGCTTAAAGAAGCGTATGATTTTATGAACAATATTATTCAAAGTTCGCCGAATGCCATTATGGCAGCGGATATGAAAGGAAATATTCTACTGTGGAACAGGGCCGCCGAAGAGACGCTGGGGTATAAGTCTGAAGATACTATTGGTCGGATGAATATCACAAGTGTCTATCCCGAAGGGGTGGCCAAAGAGATCATGAAAATGATGCGGAGCCCTGAATATGGAGGTGTCGGGAAGCTAAGATCCTACCCCATGGTCTATGTGAGACGGGATGGCAGAATTGTTGAAGGGAACCTTTCAGCATCCATAGTTTACGATGCCAGGGGAAAAACAGTTGCCTCAGTGGGAATATTCGTAGATCTCGAAGAGAGGTTGGATATGGAACGAAAACTCAGACAGACACAGGAACAGTTGCTACAGTCTGAAAAGCTGGCAGCCATGGGGCGTTTGACCTCGCAAATTGCCCATGAACTAAATAACCCGCTTTATGGAATTATGAATACGTTAGAATTGATGAAAACTGAAATTTCTCCGGAGAACAAAAGGAGAAAAATTTTGGAGATGGCCCTTTCTGAAACGGTGAGACTCAGCGAAATGTTGCGGAAAATGCTTTCCTTCTCAAAACCAGACGAGGAAGAAAAACAACCGACCGATATCAATACCATCCTGGACGAGATACTGCTTCTGCATGAAAAGCAGTTACGCGAGCACAGCATCCGGATTTCCTCGTCTTTGGCAGAGGATCTGGGCATGGTTAAGGCGTCAAAGAACCAACTCCGCCAGGTCTTTTTAAATATTATCTCCAATGCCAGAGATGCCATGCCGGAAGGGGGTACATTGAGTGTGGCGACAAAGGCTGAAGGAGATAATGTACAGGTTGAAATATCAGATACCGGTATGGGTATCAGAAAAGAAGACCTCAACAAGATTTTTGATTCATTTTTTACTACAAAAGACAGTATAAAAGACGTCGGCCTGGGTCTATCTGTCTGCTATGGGTTCATAAAAGACCATGGAGGGGACATAAAGGTCGAAAGCGAATGGGGCTCAGGAGCAGCCTTTACGATCATTTTACCTATGCTCAAAGAAGGTGGTGAGGAAGAAACCTCCAATTAAAGTAAAACTCGAGAATTCGAAAAAAAAGACACAAAATCATTCCGCATTTTTATTATATCTTTCCCCGCCCGATGATTCCGTCAGGATAATGAAACCACGATAAAATCCAAAGTGCTGTTGGCCAATTTGAGAGCCCTTAAGCAAGATTCATCGCCAAGGTTTACCGAAGTTAAGAGGCCTACTGAGAGACACATTTGGCCTTTCTTGGATCGCACTACAGTTGAAATAGGTTCGTTTTTATAGTTATTACAATTTTTATAGTTAAAATAATATTAAAAATGCGATTTTTTTTCTTGACAAACTATAAAAACTATAATAAATATAATTCACACAAGCCAATAACATGGAGGAGCATGTCTGATGGATGATATACTGACTGTATTTAAGGCAAGCAAATACTGTAATGTTTCGCCGAAAAGCATAATTAACTGGATCGAATCCGGGCATATTAAAGCCTATAAGACGGTGGGAGGGCATCGCCGTATAAAAATATCAGATCTTGAAAACTTTATGAGAAAACAGGGAATACCGATTCCCGAGGACGAAATGACCGAAGAGCGCATAAGGATTCTTGTGGTGGACGATGATCCCATCATCGTTGAAACAATTGTCCAGGCTCTGGAAGAGGATGCATATGACTACGAGGTGATTTCAGCCTCGGACGGATTTGAGGCCGGGATACAAGTCAATCACTTCAAGCCTCATCTCCTAATACTGGACATCATGATGCCGGATATAAAAGGCTATGAGGTCTGTAAGAAGATCAAGAGCAGGGAGGACACCAAAAATACAAAAATAATCGTACTGTCAGCATACCTTGATGAAGAGAAATTTAAGAAGATGAAGGAATATGGTGCGGATATTTGTTTTTCCAAGCCGCTGCCGCTGCCTCAACTGAAGGAGGAGGTTGCCCGGCTACTAGGACTGAATTGATTATTGACTATTGTCGATTGAAACAAACACCCTTTATCACCAAATCGTCAATATTCAATCGTCAATCAACTAGGGAGGTATTGATGAAACTAAAAGAAGCTCTGAAAAAAGGGAGATTTGTTGTTACCTCTGAAGTCCAGACGCCAATTGATGAAGATCCGCAGGCACTCATTAAGCGTTTGGAGCTGGTGCGGGGCCGTGTGGATGGCGTTACTGTACCCGAACTGGAAATTGAGGGGATAGTAGGGGACAGCATCAAGATGTGTGATCTCCTCAAAAAAAACCGGTTCCAGTCCATTTATCAGACCACAACACGGGACAAAAGCCGGCCACAGTTGCAAAAGGATCTCATTACGGCCCATGATACTGGTGTTGAGAACCTTCTCGTTTTTACTGAGGATTACCGGATCACCGGGGACAGTCTCCAGGAAATGATGTTTTTTCATGTGGACTCAGGAAAACTGGCCTCGGTCCTGGAGCATATGCGGGAAGGGCAAACAATTGAAGGCAAAGAGCTTCCTTCCAAGGCCAATTTTACATTGGGCTCCGGTGTTGAATCAGGATGGGGGAAAAACGTGCCGGAATTGGAAATGAAAGAAATGGAGGAGATGACAAAGATAGGCACCGGCTATTTTTTGACCACACCGGTGTTTGATGTGGCCCATTTTGAGAAATTCTTGAAACAAGTCAACACATTTGGTGTGCCGGTAATTGCTGAGGTAATGATTATCAGGACGGCGGGTATGGCACAGTTTCTCAACCGTCATTTTAAATCGGGGCTGGTGCCGGACTGGATGATCAAGAAACTGGCAAGTGCCCCTGACAAGCAAAAGGCCAGCATCGAGCTTTTTGCCGACACCGTAAAAGGCTTAAAAGACCTCTGCCAAGGGGTTCATATTATCACTATTGGAGGAGAAGAAAAGCTAAGACTATACCTTGATGCAGCTAAACTAAAGTAAGAATCCGGTCCCAGAGGACCCGGCTTTGCAATCCCTAATAGGGAATTTACCTTTTTGAATTTCAATGGCTTAACGCAAAATTCTGGTCCATCGAGGATCCCGCTAAGCGGGGGAGAACCACGTTTTCTATTTTTGAATAAAAGGGAGCTGGCCTTTTGAAAGCAATTACCCTGGCCATTAACGGAAAGAATATTAGTTGCCCGCCCGGAACCAGTGTTTTAAATGCGGCCCTGGAAAATGGCATTAAGGTTCCTACCCTGTGCCATCATCCCCACCTGGAACCGGTTGGTGCCTGCCGTTTATGCCTGGTGGAGGATGAAAAAACCGGACGCATCATGGCCTCCTGTGTTACACCCGTTGCTCATAATATGAGCATCCAGACAGATTCTCCTGTCATAAAAACCCACCGGGCAAATATTATCCGCCTGATAATGGCCAATCATCCTGAGTCCTGTATCGTATGCAGCCAGGGAAACAGGTGTGAGTTGAGGCAGATTGCTGCTGAACTTGGTGTCGGCCAGACAGACCTTTATCCCATGCCCCATTATACTGGTCTGGAGGAGGCAAATCCATTCATCATCAGGGATCTGAGTAAATGTATCCTCTGCAGCAAGTGTATTCGAGCTGATCATGAACTGGTCGTGGTTGGCGCCATTGATTATAATCTCAGGGGATTTAAATCCCGCCCGGCAACAGTGCATGAGATGCCATTGGAAAAATCCAGTTGCACATTCTGTGGAACATGCGTCTCCATGTGTCCTACAGGAGCCCTGTCCATTGAAAATACCCGATATGTGGGTTCTCCCCAAAAGGAATCATCAACTATCTGTGGATTCTGCGGTGTGGGATGCTCCCTCGTAATGGGGTCGGTTGATGGTCAAATCGTAGATGTAAATCCGTCACACAGGGAAAAAACGGTTAATTTATCTACCCTGTGTGTCAGAGGCCATTTTGCCCATGACTACCTAAACGCCTCTAAAAGATTGAGCGAACCATTGATTCGAAAAGATGGAGAACTGTCATCGGCTACCTGGGATGAAGCGCTGGAGGTTGTTGCTCAAGGACTTATATCAATTAAAGAGAAATATGGACCTCAAAGTGTGGCGTTTCTCGGTTCATCCAAATGTACGATCGAGGAAAACTACCTTTTTCAGAAAATTGCCCGCGTTATTCTGGGAACCAATAATGTGGATAACGGCAGTTACGGGTCAGGGAGGGCGGTAATAAACCTGATCAGTGAGAGGCTGGATGGTGGGGGCCGCATTACACCCCTGGCCGGTCTTGAAGAGGCTGAGGTGATTTTTGTGATAGGCGCCGATCCCACTGAAACGGCACCTGTTGTCGGATATTATCTTAAACGGGCTTCACGGATAAAAAAAGTTCCGTTGATTGTTGCGGATCCAAGAAAAACAGGCCTGGTCCCTTTCTCCTCCCTCTGGTTAGCTCTTTCACCAAACAGCGACGTTGAATTGATCAATGGCCTTGCCGCCCTGCTATTGAAGGAAAAAGCTGATGATTCTTCTTTCATAGATCGGTTTACACAAGGGTTTGACCCCTACTGCGATAGCCTTTCCGGCCTTGATCTTGAAAAGGTGTGCCGGGTGACAGGTGTAGAAATGGCAGTCATGGAAGAGACCGCTGATCTACTGAAAGGTAAAAAGATTGCCTTTGTGATAGGGCACGGCATTTTACAGCAGAAACATGGAACATCAGCTATGGATGCCCTGGTCAATCTCGCACTTATGACCGGAAGCCTGGGTGGCGATAATAAAGGCTTCTATTTAATTGCAAGAGAGAACAATGAGGCAGGGGCATTGGATATGGGCGCCGTGCCTGATTTTCTTCCCGGCCGACGGCCTTTTTACAACAATAAGGACCGTAAGTACTGGGAGAAGCTCTGGGACGTAAAACTGTCACCAGATCCGGGGCTCAACCTGATTCGTATGATTGAGGAAGCAGAAAAGGGGAACCTCAAGGCCCTTTATATTATGGGCGAAAATCCGCTTCTAAGTCTACCTCAACCCGAACGTATCCGGAATGCCTTGAATGACCTGGAGCTACTCGTGGTTCAGGACATCCTTACTACCGAAACCACACATACGGCACATGTGGTCCTGGCAGGGGCTGCCTTCAGTGAAAAGGCAGGGACCTTCACTAATATGGAGGGGAGAATCCAGTCATTTGAACCTGTGGTTTCTCCGCCCGGGGATGCAAGACCGGATTGGGAGATCCTTGATCTATTGTCCAGAAGGATGTCACACGCTGATGGGTATGCTTCAATACAGAAGATAAGGGCGGAAATCAGTCGCAGGATTCCCATGTACTCGGAATTTGGAAAGTTGGGGGACGAGTCCTGGATCAGGGAGACGAGCAATCTGAGGCTTTTCCACCCCTATGAGGAGGGGGAATCGATCTCTTTTTCTCCCGTAATCTCTGTGGATAATGAGGCTTTTGATAAAGCATATCCATTTACGGCTATTCTTGGATCACTGCGATGCCATCTGGGAAGCGGCACCAGAACTTCCCTTTCAGACCGAATCAAGGATTTTGGCTTGAAGGGAGAGGTCGAGATATTTTCAGAGGATGGCACGCGGCTCAGCCTGAAAGTGGGAGATAAGGTCAGGATATCTTCCCCTAACGGATCTATTGAAAGAGAGGTAACTCTGAAAAAGGATTTGAGATCAGATGATGCCAGGCAATTGATGGGATTGACCCAACTGGGTGAAACCGATTCGCCAGGGTGGAATGGGTGTCATGTGAAGATTCAGAAGATATAGGATTGAAACCCATCTCTCGCAGAGTGCGCAGAGAAAACCTAAAAACTCTGTGATCTCTGTGGACTCTGTGAGAAGAATTGGATTTTGGCGTTTGAAATTATTAAGGAATCTTTGATGACGCAACCAAAAGAGATAGACTGGGGATTGATGGAGGCCACTATTAATAAACATCGCGGCGAAACCTGGGCATTGATCCCATTGTTGCAGGAAATCCAGGCAGTATTCGGTTATATCCCCCCGGATTCCATTGAGCCCATTTCCGAGGCCCTGCACCTCTTCCCGAGCCAGGTCCAGGGGGTCGTCTCCTTTTATGCCGGGTTGTCCCTGAAGCCAAAAGGCAAGTATGTTGTTAGGGTGTGTCGCGGCACGGCCTGCCATGTCAAAGGGGGTCAAAGCATCCTGAGAGTGATAAAGAAAGAGCTGGGGCTTGATGAAGGTGAGACCTCCCCCGATTATCAATTCACCCTTGAGACAGTGGCCTGTCTCGGGGCCTGTTTTCTTGCCCCCACCATGATGGTGAACAGTACCTATTTCGGTAAACTTTCTCCGCCAAAGGTAACCTCTGTACTGAATCAGTATGGCAAGGATAAAGGAGAAGACGAATAGTATGGAGAAGCTCTTATCCATTGGAGAATTGGAGTGGTATCGCAATAAGGTTCTTGCCCGAGAGGATGCGAGCAAAACGCGTGTGTACGTATGCATGACAGGCTGTCGAGCTTATGGCGCTTCTGAAGTAAAGGCAGCTCTTGACGAGGAGGTCATAAAACAGGGAATGTCGGGGGAGGTGGAGGTGCGTGCCACAGGATGTCATGGGCTTTGTGCCAAAGCGCCGGTGATAGCCATTGACCCTCAGGGGGTTCAATATCAGGAGGTGAGCCCTGATGATGCTCCGGAGATCGTGGCCCTTACCCTGAAAAAAAACCAGTTGATAGATCACCTGGCTTACACCGACCCTCTGACAGAAAAACCAGTCTTCTATCGCAGTCAGATTCCTTTTTACAAGAAACAGGTGAGAAGGGTTCTGGCTAACTGCGGGACAATCGATCCGACAAGGATTGAGCACTATATCGCGGCCGGTGGATATCAGGGCATTGTCAAGGCCCTCTCCAGGATGACTCCGGAGGATGTGATCGATAAGGTCACCACGGCCAAACTGCGGGGAAGGGGCGGTGCCGGCTTTTCTACAGGTATGAAATGGAAATTCGCCCACCAGGCAGAGGGACGTCCCAAATATATCATTTGCAATGCGGATGAAGGAGATCCTGGGGCCTTTATGGATCGTGCTGTACTTGAGGGGGATCCCCATGCTGTCCTCGAGGGAATGCTCATCGGTGCTTATGCCATCGGAGCCGAACACGGATACATTTACGTGCGGGAAGAATACCCCATAGCTGTGGAGCACTTGAAAATAGCCATTGAACAGATGAAGGAGCTGGGTCTTTTGGGGGAGAATATCCTGGGTACCGGCTTTAATTTTGATGTGTACCTCAAGATGGGGGCCGGGGCCTTTGTCTGCGGTGAAGAAACTGCGCTTATGGCCTCCATTGAGGGGAAGCGGGGGATGCCAAGGGCAAGGCCTCCATTTCCTGCTCAGGCGGGACTTGATGGAAAGCCCACCAATATCAATAATGTTGAGACCTGGGCCAATGTCCCATTGATTATCAAAAACGGCGTGGAATGGTATTCACAGGTGGGAACTGAACAGACTAAAGGGACCAAGATTTTTTCCCTGGCAGGTAAGGTGAACAATACTGGGCTGGTGGAGGTTCCCATGGGCGTGGCCATCAAAGAGGTGGTTTTCGATATAGGCGGCGGTATCCCAAAGGGAAGGAAGTTCAAGGCGGTCCAGATGGGTGGACCCTCGGGTGGTTGTGTGCCGGAGCAGTATCTGAATCTTCCCGTGGATTACGACACCCTGCAGCGAATAGGTGCCATCATGGGTTCGGGCGGCATGGTGGTGATGGACGAGAATAACTGTATGGTGGAAATCGCACGGTTTTTCTTGAGTTTTACCCAATCCGAGTCCTGCGGGAAATGTGCTCCCTGTCGCCTGGGGACTACCCAGTTGTTAGAGATTCTGACCCGGATTACACAGGGGAGAGGCAGGATCGAAGACATTCAGACCATTAAGGAATTAGGCGAAACCATAATGAAGTCCTCCCTTTGTGGCCTGGGACAAACTGCTCCCAAGCCTGCTCTAGCCACTCTCGCCTATTTTTTGAAGGAATATGAGGACCATATACTGGAGCAGCGATGTGCCGGAGCCACATGTGATTCCATGGTTATCTCCGCGTGCCAGCATGCATGTCCAGCCGGTATTGATGTGCCCAATTATGTAGCAGCCATTGCCAGCGGAAAGTATGAAAAGGCGGTGGATATTATCCGGGAGCGGAACCCTTTTCCTGCTGTGTGCGGCCGTATCTGCATCCATCCCTGCGAAACCAAATGTCGACGTGGGGAACTCGATGAGCCGGTGGCCATCAGATCACTGAAGAGGTTTGCGTCGGACTGGTATTTTGAACGTATTGGCCGGGCAGAAGAGCCTTTTCCTTTAACCAAAAAACAGAAGGTAGCGGTGGTGGGTGCCGGACCCGCAGGTCTGACCTGTGCCTATTTTTTAGCAAAAATGGGGTATGGGACGACTGTCTTTGAGAGCCAGTCGGTAGCAGGAGGGATGCTGGGAATTGCGCTTCCCGAATTTCGTCTCCCTCGTGAAGTAATTGAGGAAGAGGTTACTTACATCGAAAGCTGCGGTGTGGAGATCAGGTATAACTCTCCCATTGACGCCCGACATACGGTTAATGACCTTTTGGAGGAAGGCTATCACGCGGTATTTATTGGTGCGGGGGCTCAATCCAGCAAGAGGATCGGTATCCCAGGTGAAGAAGAGGGCCTGATAGGTCTCTATTATGGCCTTCAGTTTTTGGCAGACATCCGAATTGGCAAAGAGATGAAACTCAAAGGAAAAGTGGTTGTCTTGGGGGGAGGTAATGTTGCCATTGACGTTGCCAGGACCGCGCTGAGGGTGGGTGCCCATGACGTCCAAATATTCTATCGCAGGACCAAAGAGGAGATGCCAGCGTGGGAAAAGGACATTGATGAAGCCGTTGAGGAAGGAATCGTTATCAATCCCTTGTGGGCGCCCAAGCAGATTATACATGAAGAAGGGAGGATTACAGGCATTGAGTTCGTACACAGCAGGACTGTTTTTGATGAAGATGGTAGATCATATTTGAGTGTTGACGAAGAAATAACCCAGGCAGTGGAGGCCGAGGCCATTATTATTTCAATCGGCCAGGCTCCTGACATTTCTTTTTTGTCAAAGGACAGCCAGCTCGAGAGGGCCCTGTGGGGTAGCCTTGTGGTAGATGAAAACAGCCTTGCGACCAATATCCCCGGTGTTTTTGCAGGGGGCGATTTTACAACAGGCCCGAGTATTGTCATAAACGCTATTGCCTCTGGAAGGAGAGCCGCCTTAGCCATCGATAAATACCTAAGAAAAGAAAAAGGAAGGGTAGAGATTGTGGATGAAAAGACTTCTATGGTGGAGGATATTGGTCTGGCACTGGATGAGGAGACAACCGAGGACAAGCCGAGGATCGAGATTCAACTTGAGAAACCAGAAGAGAGGGTAAGGGATTTCCGGGAGGTGGAGAAAGGATTTACACGGGAGGAGGCGCATCGGGAGGCCATGAGGTGTCTAAGATGTGATCTGGAGAAGGATAGGAGATAAACATGATCAGATCCATTACGCAGCAAAAACCTGAGGAGGAACTTGATCAACTCCTGGACGGTTTGGGACGGGTTTTCATCATTGGGTGCGGAACATGCGTCACCCTTACACACACGGGTGGCGAGCCCGAAGTGAAGGCCATGAAAGAGACATTGTCCAACAAGGGCAAACTGGTAACCGGGGAGATGGTCCTGCCTGTGGCCTGTGACAATCTGACCGCTGAAGCCTTAAAGGAATACGGTGAGCAGATTGAACAGTCCGATGTCCTGCTGATCATGACCTGTGCCTTTGGTGTTCAGACCATTGCCAGGCAGTTGGAAAAAATGGTCGTACCTGCCCTGGACACCCTGTTTATGGGAAAAGAGACCGGTGTAGGTCAGTTTGATGAGATATGCACACAGTGCGGCACATGTATCTTGGGAGAGACAGGTGGTATATGCCCGGTAACCTCATGCCATAAGGGACTGGTCAATGGCCCCTGCGGGGGTACCAGCAATGGTAAATGCGAGATTGACTCTGAAAAAGACTGTGCCTGGACCTTGATTTACAGTCGGTTAAAAGAATTGAACCGATTGGATAGCATGAGAAAATTGCAAAAACCGAGAAACCATCATGGAGAGCCTAGCCCGGGGAAATGGAAGTTAAGTGCCTAAAGTTAGTAGCCTGGGATGATTTAGTACCTTACAAATAAATTTGTGTTCAAATTG
>MVDB01000182.1 GCA_002050025.1 Desulfobacteraceae bacterium 4484_190.2 | reverse complement strand
GTCTTGAGCCAATTTCAAAACGTCCACTTTTGCCTCCCGCCTATTATCGGCGGGACGTCAGGCTCAAATTTTAATCCTCGAAATACTAAATGTATGGATGCCTGTCCCGCTGTATTTACCCGCTGTATTTAAGCGGGAAACATTTTGAAACTGCCTCGTCGTTTATACTGGAATGAACTTTTCGTATAGGTTACTGCCGGTTTTAATGCCTTTACCGAAAAACTCCATATACTCGACTTTGGGGCGTATGCCACCCTCAATGGATTTGATGTAGATCCTGTCTATAAATGCGGGATGACCGTCAATCAAAATTTCTGCGCGATATTTTCCGTTTGATTTATAGATTTTTATCGTACGCTGGATGTCAGCTACTAAGTCCATTATCCAAAAATCACCTTTTGTGTCATACTCGACACTGAATCCGTAGGCCATCTTTTTTTCAACCCAGTTGAGGTCTTCTTTTTCTCCGCTATTTGCATTCATAATCCAAAAGGCGATGACTGGTTTTTCCGGCTTGAGCCTGCCTTCCGGTGTCAATTGGGCATGATAATGAACTACATTGGCGTTTTTGCTCCGCTCAATACTGAAAAGATGTCCTATCTCAAGTTCTTCAGAGAAACATAACACAGGAATTAGAAAGGTGGCGCAGATAATGGTCGCAATAAGTATTTTCCAAGGTGGCTGTATTAGAAATTTTATAATCTTTACCTCCAGCATGCAAATTTAGTGGATAGCCTCTCTTTTGCGTGGCGTAATGGTAACTTCGCAAAAATATCGGATATGTTTTTTCACCTGGGAAGGGCCACGCCCAATATTTTCCCGTTTTTTTATTAATCCTTTATTTTAGCAAATAATTGCACAATATATCAAGAAAAAAAGGTCATATTAAAAACCATGTGTCCGATGACATCTAACCTTTGAACCCTGAGCCTTAAAACACGTGAACGGATACAAAATATGAAGCCATTTTTCTATAGAGAAAATCGCAAAGCAGTATCATCAGTGCTCCATAGATAATACCAGCTATGGCATCGACGGCGTAATGATACCTGCAATAGATTGTTGCTACAATAAGGCTTGTAACGAACGGGATAAGTATCAGTCCAAGGATTCGTTCCTTTCGCAGTACCATAATCAAACAGACTACTGCAACAGCGACGTGAGAGCTGGGGAATGCCCCGCCTGGAGTGTCGAGATAATAGATAAGCTCCATGATCGAGGGGAAGAACCCGGAATATAAACCTCTGCGCAGGGGAATCGGGCCAGTTGCCGGAAAAAAGATAAACAGCAGGTAGCAAGAGAGCAACGTTAACGATATTGTGAAGAGAAATTCCTCGAAAAACTGTTTATCTTTAAAATACAGTATTCCGCCGATAACCGGTAGATACAGGTAGTATGTGAAATAGGAGAAGTGAAAAAATTCTATCAGGAAACGGTTGTTGAATTTGACCGGCAGTACCATGGCAGGTTCGCAGTGGAATATGAACTTATCCATCGAAATATATATGGAATCAAGGGGGGCGTCGAAGACTAAGTTATTTATCAGTCCTGATTCCGAGTACAGATAGATTAAGAGCAGGATCGGATACCAGGCGTGAATAAACTTTAAGGCAGGGTTTGAGCCGGGCCCCACATAATAGGCGAATACAAGAATGACGGCCGTAAATACGATATGAGTTACAACTACCTGATTGAAATATTTATGTCCCCATCCGAGTAATACCATAATGAGGACAACGCCAAGAAGATAGGCGACAAAAATAAAATCAACGGCATTAAGCTGCCTCAACTTCTCTATTTTAGCCAACCTTTTTCCCTGTACCATTCTGCTGTGGCGAAAACACCTTTTTTGAGGTCGTCTTCCGGCCGGAAGCCAGTGTCTGCAGAAAACCGCGCTGGTGAGCAAGTCCAAGCTTTCTGCCGGAGTATCAGTATCCTTTCACGGTTGATAAGGGGTGGCTTTCGTGTGATTTTCGAGAAGCCGTCAGCTAACACTGCATAAGTCTCCGCCATCCACATGGGGATAAAAATCCTTCTTGCCTTCCTTCGCACAGCTTCTTCCACGCAGGTGAGAAAATCATCCCACTCGTAAACATTGCCGTCGCTTATGTAGTAGGTTTTTTTCTTTGTAACATCAAAATTTAGGGAATAAAGGATGGCCTTTGCAACCTCCCTGCCTTCTATGAAGGAAAGAAGCGGGGAATTCCCTTTCGGCCTTATGTCAAACCCCTTCTCCGCAACAAGTTTAAACATGCGGTAGATATCTCTCTCCCTTGACCCATAAACCGCGCATAGGCGAAGGACCGTGTAATCGCGGATCAGACTCTTCACAACAGATTCGGCGCTATTCTTGCTCACGCCGTAATGAGTAAGGGGATAATCCGAATCGCTTTCATCACGCGGCTTATCTCGACCAGAGGGTCCACCAGCGGTGAGGCTGCTTATGAATATAAACCTGTGTACCTTCTGATCCCTGCAGGCCAGGCACAAATTTTCAGTGGAATAAACGTTTGCCTTCCAATAGGAAGCAGGTGAAACCGCTCTTACAACACCGGCGCAATGGACCACCGCATCTATTCCATGAACTGCCACCGCAAGTGATTTAACTGATGAAAAATCGCCTCGGATACCGGCAACGCCTTTCGGGAGATTTGTTTCATCGCTCGGGGGCCTCAGCAATGCAGAGACGGCAAGGCCACTATCCATCAAGAGGCTGGCGCAATGCCAGCCGATAAAGCCAGTTGCGCCCGTAACAAGAACTTTCAAATTTCCCTCTCGTAGAAACGGTAGGTTTTATATCTTTTTGCTCCCATCCTTTCGGAGCTGATGTTCATCTTGCTATTGGTTTCAAGTACCCAGGAAAATTCTCCCGAATTGTACCCATTTTCCATTGCCCTTAGGGCAGTTTCAAGGTAGAGGAGCGAATCCAGGCCCAGTCCGCGATATTCCTTTATAATACCCATTGCGGGGATTCTAAGGAGCTTAATTTTCCTTTTGTAGTAAAAAAACTTGAAAATCCCCAGGGGGAGCATCCTACCGTTCATTTGCCTGAAGGCCACGTTCAGATCCGGGAGCGCAATGGAGAAGCCAATGGGTCTTCCGTTCACCGTAAGGATTAAAATAAGGGAAGGATTAGCTATCTTCGTGAAGTCCTTTGCAATGTATAAAAACTCCTCCCTCGTCATGGGGATAAATCCCCAGTTATTCTCCCAGGAACTGTTGTAAATGGAAAAGGTCAGCTCCAATTCTTCTTTAATCTTTTTGAAGTTCAACGGTCTTATGTCAGCATTGTGCCTGCGTTTAAGAAGCGTTGAAACCCGCTCGTACCGTGTGGGAAAGCTGTCTAAGGTGCCTAAGTAGGCGTACAGGTCCATTGCCTTGGAAAAACCTGCTTTCTCCAACAGCCCGATGTAGTAGCGAGGGTTATATGTCATCATGAAAACTGGTGGGGAATCAAAGCCATCCACGAGAAGGCCGCATTCCTCATTAGTAGAGAAGTTTGCAGGCCCCCTGATATGGGTGCATCCCTTTTCCTTCAGCCACTGAGAGGCGGCTTTGAAAAGCGTACCTGCAATATCGTGGTCCTCAAAAGCCTCGAAAAACCCAAAAAAACCCCGGCCATCCCTGTGGAAATCCAGGTGCCTCTTATTGTACACGGCACAAATCCTTCCCACTGTTTTCCCTGACGAATCAATACATAGAAATGGCTGGACCCTGGAATGAAAATGGAATGGAAAGCGCTTCTCGTCGAACATCTCCTTTTGCTGGAGAAGAAGGGGCGGGACCCAGTTGGGGTCATCCTTATAAACTTTCCAGGGAAAGTGAAGGAACTCGTTAAGTAAACGTTTGCCGGAAACAGGAACAATTTCTAAGGTATTCATATAATGGCGTCTCAGATGACGTTCATCTCCCGCCCAATCTTCTTAAGGCAAGAAAGGGCCATATCTATCTGCTGTCGTGAGTGTGTTGCCATAAGGCTGATTCTTAAGAGCGATCTGTTTTGTGGTACGGCAGGGGGTACAACAGGATTTACGAACACACCCTCTTCCTGAAGGCGCATACACATCCTGAAGGTTTTTTCCATCCCGCCAATAAGGATCGGTATAACCGGTGTGTTCGAGGCGCCGATATCATATTTTAGGTCCAAAAGACCCTCTGCCATCGCTTTGGTGTTTTCCCAGAGGGCTTCCCGCCGTTCAGGTTCCTGTTCGATTATATCAAGAGATTTCATTACAGCCGCTACTGACGCTGGTGGCAGACTTGCACTGAACATGAGGGCACGCGAGGTGTGCCTGAGGAAGTCAATAAGTTTTGCATTGCCGGCAATGAAACCGCCGACTGTGGCCAGTGATTTACTGAACGTCCCCATTATGGCATCAACCCTGTCCTGAAGGCCAAAGTGTGCGGCAGTGCCCTCCCCCTTCGGCCCGATGACACCGAGGGAATGGGCATCATCTACCATAACGGCTGTGTTATACTTTTCCGCCAGGGGAACAATCCGGGGTAGATCGGCGATATCACCGTCCATGCTGAATATCCCATCAATGACTATCAACTTACCGGCTTCAAGAGGGATAGATTTTAAGACAGTTTCGAGGCTTGAGGGGTCGTTATGTTCAAATCGCTTCAATCTGCCAAACGAGAGATTGGCGCCATCAATAATGCTTGCATGGTCAAGGCGGTCGGCCAATATATAGTCACCTCTTTGAACAACCGCCGCAATAAAGCCCAGATTAGCCATAAAACCCGTGGAGAAAATGATGGCAGCTTCTTTATCCACAAATGCGGCCAACCTTTCTTCAAGGGCGGTATGGATATCGAGACTGCCGTTTAAAAACCTTGAACCTGCGCATCCGGTTCCATATTTGTCTATGGCGTCGATTGCAGCTTTTTTAACCCGCGGGTCGTTTGTGAGGCCAAGGTAACTGTTTGAGCCTAACATCAGGACTTTCTTTCCGTGAATGATCACCTCGGTGTCCTGGCCGGACTCGATCTCACGGAAGTATGGATAAAGGCCCAACCCACGGACTGTCTCCGCGTCATTGTATCTGATCACCTTATCAAAGATTGAAGCATGGTTGTTCACATTTTTCCTTGTTATTGTTGTCAGTTAGGGGCTTTTTTGTAAGTTCTTAAAAAGTCCGGGCATTCCGACTGCTTCCCCCTTTTGCAAAAGGGGATTGAGGGGATTTCCCTAATACAGCCATGACTTATTGAGTACTTACAATGTTTGTGCCTGTCCTGTTAAATGCGCAGTATATTTATCCGGGTAGCAGACTATTCGCCCGGGGCCAAGGTTAAGTCTTTTATACTGCAAAAAAAAGAAAAAAAGGTCAAACTTTTATTACTCGTTATCCTTCTATCTGTAAAGCTGTCTTAAAAATATTCGAAGATTAAAAAAGAATTGACAATAGTATTTTCTTATGATTTAATTAAATTAATGTTTTTCGTAAGTTTGTTCAGGTTTAAAATGAGAATAAACAACACTTATCAAAATATTATCATAATTATCAGGGCAAAGGGCAACGGGGATAATTCTGCTCCCGTTGCTTAGCCTTCTTATTATTAGAAGCAAACTACCAGGCCTGATAATGTAATAGAGTTATAAAGTTAATGAAGCAAACTACCAGGCCTGATAATGTAATAGAGTTATAAAGTTAATTCATAAAATCCGTTACCAGGCTTACCTGGTAACGGTTTTTTTTTACTGAGAAGTCTACGTGAGGCAGTTCGCAAATATGGACACTTTTCTTTCGGAAAAACATCGCAGTGAGGCAGTTCGCAAATATGGACACTTTTCTTTCGGAAAAACATCGCACTATACAGCGCACGGTGCGCGCCTTTTGCCAGAGAGAGATCCTGCCTATCGCCAAGGAGATCGACCAGGAGGCATCCTTCCCATGGGAGGTGGTTGAGAAGATGGGTAAGCTTGGTTACTTTGGAATTCAGGTTCCTAAGGCCCTAGGTGGTGCGGGTTTAGATACGGTAGACTATATCATTGTGATCGAGGAGATCTCAAGGGCGAGTGCAGGTCTTGGGCTATGCGTGACCGTTCACAATGGTGTGGCCGTGTATCCACTTTTGGCATTTGGCTCAGAGGAACAAAAGCAGAAGTGGGTGCCGCCTCTTGCTAGGGGTGAAAAAATCGGGGCATTTTGTCTCACCGAACCCAATGCTGGATCTGATGCAGCCGGAATCGAGGCTTCAGCCATTCGTACAAATAGCCATTATTTAGTTAATGCAAACAAGGTTTTCGTAACCAATGGGGGAGTTGCTGATATCTGCTTGATTTTTTCACGCACTGACCCCCATGCAGGTCGTAAGGGAATAAGCGTTATCGTCGTTGAGCGAGGCACCCCGGGATTCGTGGTTGGTGATCTCGAAGATCTTTGTGGCGTTCGAGCCAACCCGGTGAGCTCTATCAGGCTTTATGACTGCCAGGTGCCCTTAGATAACCTGTTGGGCAAGGAGGGCATGGGTTTGCGCATTGGGCTTGCGGCGCTGGACACCGGTAGGATCGGCATCGCGGCCCAGGCCGTGGGGATTGCCCAGGCCGCGCTTGGGGAGGCGGTTCGGTACGCAAAGCAGCGCTATCAGTTTGGCGTTCCCATTTCAAAACACCAGACTATTAGTATGATGATCGCGGACATGGCTACAAAGGTAGACGCGGCCAGGCTAATGGTTTATCGAGCCGCAGTACTGAGGGACCAGGGCAAATCTTTTTCTCAGGCATCGGCCATGGCCAAACTTTTCGCTTCTGAGACCTCTTGTGAGGTTACCGACCTGGCCGTCCAGATCCATGGTGGATACGGCTACTCCAAATCCTATCCTGTTGAGCGATATTACAGGGATGCAAGGGTGACGAGGATCTATGAGGGGACCTCGGAGATTCACCGTATGGTCATTGCAAGGGGGGTATTGGGAGATTAGGGGGTCAACTATGTA
>MVDB01000181.1 GCA_002050025.1 Desulfobacteraceae bacterium 4484_190.2 | reverse complement strand
ATAAAAACATTTCCGGTACTTATACAATATTTAAAGGACATTGATTCGTTTTGAATTTGGGATTTATATCATTCGTATTTGTTTCGGCCGCCCTGGTGCGACTTGATTGGTTTAGTATACTATTGGCCTTATTTTCAAATTAAGAAATTTTAAAACGGAAGCGCTGTGAAAATGGTTTGGGCCGGGGAGTTTGGATTTCGAGATTCGAATTTTAGAAAATCAAATAAGCAGATAACCTCTATTCATTCAACGTGTTATCTATTTAAATGGTAAGTTCTCAAAAGTCCGGAAAAATAAAAGGCTTACGCCTAAATTCCTTATTCGGAGTTTACCCCTGGCCCAGACCTGACTGTTAGTGGGTAGTTTTATGATCTGTGCCTTCAAAGCATTGCAATGCAACGTAAATGCCCTGTGCCGTGCAGGTCGCACCTCCCGATCCCGGCCCGGTCTCGGGACGGGGAGGGCGGGCCGTAAGGGTTTTATCCTCAAGTTATTGAGAACTTACTTTAAATGACTTAACCTTGGAGACTTTGATTTTGCAATTCAGACGTTAAATGGACATCTGTGGCTAAATATGGTCAAGATCTGGACGCAAAGTTCACCTCGGCATACATGACGCATGAACTGACCCCTCATAAGGACACCTATATCTGTGTCCTAAGCCAGCGACAAGAACAGACGGGATAGGAGGCTGTCTGATAAGTGTAATTGTCAGGGCCTCGAGTGTCATTGGGGTTTTCGTTTCCGCAGGTAGGCATCGGAACCATCCAGCCAGTCTTCGCGAGGCGGATTAAAGATATCCACATCCAACGTCTCTTCCAGAGCCACTGCGCTGTGGGGAAGATGTGGAGGTATTACCAGCACTTCGCCCACCCCCACAATAACCTTTTCCTGCTGATCTTCTCCGAGCAGGAACTTCAGTGCCCCTTCCAGAACATAGGTGATTTGCTCATTTTTGTGATTGTGTTTGGGTACCACACCTCCCTCTTTTAAATAGATATGAGTGATCATCATGTTCGTGCCTGTGATGATGCGTCGATCGATGTCGCTATTAAGTTGTTCGCGAGGTATTTTTTCCCAGTTATAGTGCTGGGCGCTTTGAACACTATTATCTATATTGTCAGTCATCTCAGTCATTTTCTCCTTCCTTGTTGTTTCTCGATAAAATTTAATGCTGATTTAACATTTAGTACCTTTATAATCCGCGTAAATGATTGATTCAAATCCAATTTTAGCCATTTGACCACTTCATTTGGATCCTTCTTAAGCATGCCCGCCAACATGCCTTGATGATATCTAATCGAGGGCTTACGGTGAGTATCAAGATCTCCAATCGTTAATATGTAGAGGTGGCAATAAGGGCTAATCCTATCCGAGAGCCAAACAATTAATTGCTGTAACATAGGCATATTGGCATCCCTGCAAATAGTGTAGTGGAACTGCCTGTTGATCCTTACAAACTCATCCCCATTATTTGTGCTCACGTATTTTTTCATTAGAGCCTTCAAGTGATTCAGAGTCTCCACTGTACTTACACTGCATGCCAACCGTGCTGCCAGGGTTTCAAGCGTCAGCCTGATTGTTGTAATTTCTTTAAGCTCATCTTCAGACAGACTCTGGACAATAGTTCCTTTTTTCTTCTGAGAGACAATAAACCCCGTAGCTTCCAACCGGCTCAGAGCCTCTCTGACCGGCATTTGGCTAACATTGAACCGACTTGAGATGTCACTGACAGTAAGTCTTGTGCCCGGAGGGATTCTGCCGGAGATGATTGCCTGAAAAAGGGTGTCGTAGACTCTTTTCTTCAATGTCGATGTGTCTAACGGTTCTATTAAATCCCCGAAACTGTTATCATCAGTGGAGTTCATGGTCCCGGCGGGACGACCTCCAGTCTGATATTCCCATGTCTTGTGCAATGATTTAGCCCCATAAACACCTTTGATATTCGAGGCTTCAAACCAACTTCTAACCATATGAGAGATGGTTGAAATCGTGAGTGGCTTCTTGCCTTTTCTGGATTTAAAGAGGTAATCGTCAGGCTGAAGTTTGGCTTTATCGAGGTACTCATTAAATGTTCGAGCAACATCTTCGTTTATAAAGATCTGCCGGACCGTATTCTCATTACCCACGCTCATACTAAGAAACTCTCCAGCCTTAAGGCCAAATAAATCTTTAGCTTTCAACTCCAGCAGTTCTTTTGCCCTGAGACCGGTCTGGGTGGCAAGGTCGAAAAACAGCAAATCCCTTGATTTTCCACTGAGGTTTTTCCTGATTCTATCAATGTCTTCAGGGGCTTTGATGGGTTCAGTAACGCGTGAGCGATGCGTTGAGCTATGTGACACCTGTTCCATGGCGCCTCTCCTTCGTATCTGCTCTAATCGGTTTTTATGTGAGGCCCTCAGGGTTAAATAATTTTGTTTGGATTCGTTGTCAAAATAACATAAAATTTTTTATTAACATACTTTTAGTTGCGATTCGATGTCAAGGAGTAATTAAATCCACCATTTCAGATTTGACCGATCCTCATTTCTCTCATGGCTTGTCAACTTGATTTTCCCAATAACCCATTCCGTCAATTCCTATCCGAGGTGTAGGCCAAAATTCCAATTGGGGCGGAGCACCCTAAGTTCTATTCTGGCATGCAGCGAAATGTAATCAAGAGAACCATTTACGGGAACATTCAATTTTTCCCTTGACAGGGAATTAACGATTGTATTATAGATTTTTAATAATTTTAGTTGTTATTGGAGCGAACGGCTCTTGGGTATCTCAAATATGGAGATAATAAATATGCTTGCCAGTATCCAAATAAAGTAGTAAAAAGGGCACCTTAATTTCTGAGCACAAATCTGAAAAAATCTAGGTGTGAGGTGTGCAAGATATTCGATTCCATAGCCGAAATGGTCGGGGGGCAGTCATCGCTGAACACTTAAACCAGAATATCCATTGCATTGGGATATGAGAAAGAACGAAACAGGGAGGTAGTTTTATGGCTCTTCTTCATACAGTTTCCGATGAGGAGGCAACAGGCAAGGTAAGAAAAGTTTTTGACGACATCAAAGCGGTAAAGGGAATTGACTCTATTCCAAACTTCTGGCAGGCGCTGGCCATTAATCCGGATCACCTGGAAGCAACATGGGAAAAATTAAAAGTGGTGATGAAACCCGGAAAGCTTGATAGACTTACGAAAGAAATAATCGCCTTGTCAGTGTCTATCACCAATAATTGTGTTTACTGAATTCACTCCCATAGTGCCGCCGTGAAGCGGCTTGGGCTGGACAATGATGGGATCTCGGAAATCGTAGCCGTAGTGGATGTGTTCAACGGCACAAACCGCTTGGCCGATGCTTATCAGGTTGAACCCGACGTGACGCCTGATCCCGATTGATGGATAATCTGCAATAGCGTGTCATATTTTCGTCTTTGACATATCACAAACTGCTTGCTTGCTGGGACACTGGATGACAGCTCTATTCTTGACAAGTCGGCTATTAAGTAAAATCTACCCGAGAGGCGACTCGGATCATCAAAATAATTCTTGTTCTGATATGATTTATTGAAACGGAGAAAGAGGAGGTACTTATGCTCTACCCAGTTGATCCACCACAACCGACACCGGGCGAAAAACAGGCAGCGGCTCTGGTTGTTTTGAATCCGGCCCAGTCCCGTCGCCTGGTGGCTAAGGCGGCAGTGGCCTGTCCTATCGTCCAAAAAGCCTATAAAAACGGTATGATAATCATTGCCCGAGGTATTACCAATGCCTTTGTTACTGAGGAGTTCTTTAATATTTCCATCGACAACAAGGCAAATCAGACGCTCGGCTTCATCGGGCAGGGAATGACCAACATTACGACCACCCCGCCGCCTTCGACATGGCACGTCATCGAAAACGGCAAGGTGATCGAAGGGGCTGACTCCAATGTGGAGATCCTCAAGTTTAAGAAGGGCGACGTGGTTATAAAAGGGGGCAATGCCATAGACTACACTGGCCTTACCGGAACCTACGCCTCTTCCCTCAAGTGCGGGACAATGGGCATGTCCTGGCCTGTAGTCACACCTCGGGGAGCTGAATTCATCGTTCCGGTGAGCCTGGAGAAGATGGTTCCCTGCGTCATGACCGCTGCCCAGCATACCGGAGTCTATCACTTCAAGTACTCGACTGGCCTCCCGGCCAAGATAGTCCCCCTGCCCGAGGCAAAGGCCATTACAGAGATAGAGGCCTTCGCCATCCTTTATGGCGTCAGGGCATACAATGTCGGTTCAGGCGGCGTGGGCGGTTCAGAAGGTTCGGTTCACATGACTTTGGAAGGAGATGAGGACAAAATCGAGCAGGTTATGGAACTGGTCAAGTGCCGCGGCCATCCTCCATTACGCCCAGGAGGCCTTCGAGGGGCTCAAGGCCTATCGCTCCAAAAAGGACGAAATTTTACTCTTCAGGCCCTGGGAAAACATCAAACGGATGAGCCGGACCTGTGGGCAGTTGTGTATCCCGGCCTATCCTGAGGAACTCGTCTATGATGCGGTGAAACAGCTTATCACCGTGGATAAGGATTGGGTTCCCTCCTCGCCGGGGACATCACTCTACGTCCGGCCAAATATCATCGCAACTGAGCCCTTCCTTGGTCTTCGGCCGGCCAACGAGTACCTCCTTTATATTATCACCGGCCCGGTGGGGCCATATTATCCCGAGGGTTTCGCCCCCGTCAAGATCATGGTCGAAGACACTTACATCAGGAGCGCCCCCGGCGGAATCGGCGATGCCAAGACGGCCGGCAACTACGCCGCCAGCCTCAAAGCCCAGGTCGAGGCCAATGAAAAGGGCTTCAACCAGGTACTGTGGCTCGACGGCAGGGAGAGGAAGTACATCGAGGAAGTAGGGTCGATGAACATCTTCTTCAAGTTCAAGGAGGAGCTGGTCACCGCTCCCCTTGGCGGAACCATCCTTCCTGGCATAACTCGTAACTCGATCATCACCATGGCCAAGGATATGGACCTCACCGTCCAGGAGAGGCAAATTACCATCGACGAGGTCATCGACAAAATCCAGTCTAATGAACTGGAAGAGGTTTTCGGTTCGGGCACGGCAGCCATCGTATCACCTGTATCCGTACTCCATTACAAGGGTCAAGACTATAAAATCTCAGATGGCCAGACCGGCCCCTTGACCCAAAACCTCTTCGACCAACTTATCGCTATTCAGTACGGCGAGGCCGAAGACCCATACGGGTGGATGGAGATAATTGCCTAAATCAAGAAAGAATACTCGTTGGTTGATTGGTGCAATTTTTTAAATGTCAGACCAGAATTTTCAACTGTTAAAGCTATCATGAAACCAGGAAAGTTCACCTGAAAATCAAGGAGATCATTGCATGGTCTGTGTGCAATGAGTAACAAAGCGGTACAAAGGTGTGGCAAAAAGGGCAAACACCCTACCGATTTGAAGGAAATAAAAGTTGAGGGGAGGGGGGTGATTATACAGGTTAGTTGTCTATTTAAAGGAACTTGAGGTCATCACGAAGGATGATAGAGGAAGGCTCTTTAACAATCCCCGAATGATTTCAGCCTTGATTCAAAGGGAGCAAGCATCAAGCATGATGAATATCATGGGGAGTGAGAGTTTATGGACAGGGAGATTTATAGCCATCACTTCACACGAGGTAAAAAGAGCATTTCAACTCATATTAATGGAGGATAAGATTATGAAATTTTTAAAAATGTTTTTGGTTAT
>MVDB01000020.1 GCA_002050025.1 Desulfobacteraceae bacterium 4484_190.2 | reverse complement strand
CAGTCGGAATGCCCGTACTTATTGAGATGTTACGAAGAGGGTAATCCCACAGGATACAAGTGGAATGAGGAAGGCAGGGAAAAGTTGTATAGGATTTGGATGAAGGTCGATAAAAAAACTTATGATAATTAATTTTAAAGGGAGGTTAAGGATATGAAAAAATTACTTTTTGCAATTACAAAAGGACCTGAGCATGCCGGGGGTGCTACCCGTGCCATGCAATTTGCAGCTCTTGCCGCTGAGAAGGGATTTGACGTAGATGTCATTCTGTTAGATGAGGCTGTTTTTTGGGCTCAGAAGAGTATAGCCGATGGCATGGGGTCCACCACGGGGGAACGCATGTCAGACCAGTTGGATACATTAGTAGCTCACAAATCAACGCTTTATATCTGCGCTGCCTGTGCAGACAAACGGTTGCTCATGCCGGATGATCTTGTGGAAGGCTGTGAGTGGGCAAAAGGGCCTAAACTGGTTGACCTGATGACAGATCCTGCCTATGACCGGGTTTTAACGTTTTGATTCGATATTTCAGATGATTGAATAAGATATATACGATTTTAAAAACAAGGAGAAACAATATGCAAAGGAAATTACTGTTTATACTTACAAAGGGATTTGAAAAGGCCGGTGGCGCTACCAGGGCATTTGAATTAGCAACCCTCGCAGCAAAGAATGGAAATGCCGTAGAAATTTTTTTAGTGGATGATGCAATCCACTGGGGCCAATTAGGTATATCTGAGGGCATACGTTCGTCTACTGGCGATAATATGAAGGAACTGATCGATGAATTAGTCAAAATGAAGGCCCCGGTCTATGTCTGTGAGGCCTGTGCTGAAAAACGGTTGGTTACAGAGGATGATCTGATATTTAATGCTGAAATGGCGCCGTCGTCTGCGTTGGCTGAAAAGATGGCCGATGAGACATACAAAGTCTTTACATTTTAGCGTCCAGCGGGACGTCAGGCTCAAATTATAATCCTCGAAATACTTCAATGTATGGATGCCTGTCCCGCTGTATTTAAGCGGGGTGGTTATAATTTTCGCCTTCCTTGATATTGGAAAAAATTCATAGTTTTCGTTCAGACACTATTTAAAGGAGTAAAAAATGGGAGAACAACCGGAAAAATTTGTATGCGCGAACTGCGGTTATACATCTGATGGTAGATTTACCGGAGATATCTGTCCCAAATGTAACCAGACTTACTGGAAGTGCGGGGAATGCGGATTCCTTATCACAGCAGGAGCTCCGCCGGTCGAGTGCCCTCAGTGCAAAAAGAAGTGCGAATTCTTGAATGTTACATGTTACACACCGGAGTGTGGAGGACCGGGGCACATTGATCCCAGGTTATAGATAAAAGGTTCACGCCCGCCGCCTGCCATCGCCTGGAACTGGCGGGCAGGCCTAAACTCCCCTCCGGCCTGTAAAGCCCTACGGGCTGGAAGCAGAAAAGCTATACAACCGTTGTCATTCCCTTAAGGCATTAATTCGGTTGTTAGTGCCTTATCTTATTGAGCATTAACCACGTATTTCTATAAAACCTCCATTATGATTTCGGACAGCTCTTTTACTGGCAACCCTTTTTCCGTTGCCGGATCTTCAAAATTCATTAGACAGAAAGGACAGGCCGTTGTAAGAACATCGGCCCCTTTTTGGATTGCTTCCAACACTCTTTTTTCACTATTCCTTTGATACGAAATCTCTGGCTCATAAAACATCCTTCCACCACCGCCTTCGCAGCAGAGGGAATTTTCCCTCGACCCTGAAAATTCAAGGAGTTCAAGCCCATCAATGGCCTTGAGTATATTTCTCGGTTCTTCAAAAATTTTGTTTTGCTTCCCAAGAAAACAGGGGTCATGGTATATCACCTTTGTATTATAGGACGCATTGAAAGTAAGGGACCCATCTTCTATCATAGCCGCCAACACTTCTGTATAGTGGGATACTTTGATTCCCAGATCGCCGTATTCGTTTTTAAATGCATTCATGCAGTGCGGAGAAAGGGCGATAATCTCCTGTATCTCATACTTCTGAAAAGTGGCAGTGTTTTCTTCCTGAAGCTCCTCATAAAGGCCAAACTCTCCCATTCTTCGTATCTCATTACCGCAGCAGGCTTCCTCTGTCCCGAGGACACCGAATTCCACGCCACCTTTGTTAAGTATCCTCGCCACGTTCATGGGTATAACCATGCACCGGGGATCATAGGCCTGGATACAGCAGCTAAAAAGCAACTTTTTCGATTTAGTTTCGCTTATATGGGGGACCTTAATGTCAAGCTCATCTAACCAGGCACCCCTTTTAGACCGTGGTCGTCCCCATGGGTTCTTTTGTACAAATGTGCCCTCGAGGGCCTTTTGAATCGATATGGGTATCTGCCCTTCTTCAACAAAGACGGATCTTAAATCAATAATCATTTCGGATGGGTTGACACTTCTAGGGCATCTGAGCGTACATTCGCCGCATGACGTGCAGAACCAGGGGGTCAGTTTTTCTATCCCACGATTTAACTGATTTTTTCTCACCAGCATACGTATATTCAAAGAGGTTATCCCTGCTTCAGGGCAGCTCGCTGTACATATTCCACACTGCATGCACATTGAAACCTTACTTTGTTTTAGGTTAACCATAAAATTTACTCCTCTAAGATTTGTCACAAAAAGTATTATTCTTTATTTCTATCGAGCCAGACCTAAAATTTCAAGGGAATTGTAGCGAAGCAGAAATCTCGCGTTAGACAACGAAACTCATCCCGCGTTCTGTGCATTACTAACCAGCATTGACCATCCGGGCCAGTGATTTTGCCAGGGTGTCAAGGACAGTCTTATCCGGCAAGGTCACGGTCATTTGCAGCTCCCCGTCTTTGCCTTCATCCAGGCATTCTGAAAGCCTCTTTTTAAAGGTGTCGGCCAATTGAATGGTTCCTTCTGTCTCCTCTTTCATAGGGAACATCTCACCAAGGAAGGCAAAGGCCGCCCCTAATAGCTGTCCTCCTGCCTTTGCGATTTTTTCTCTGCGAGCAAGCTGTTCCGCCTCTTTTTCAACCTGCTCCTTTAGACTTTCATCCGGAGGCGCGTCCGGTTTTGCGCCTAAAAGAATCTCCAAACGATTTTTTAACTCCTCTATACCGCTTGAAAGATCAATGACCGAGGCTTCGGCCTCTGGATCAAGGGCCGCCAGAAACAAAGCCTGTTTTGCGGCGAGAGTTCCCAGGAGACTTTCCTCTAAGGTATTTTCAGTGACTAAAAGGAATACCTGTACAGGCCTTTTTTGTCCCATACGATGGGCCCTGCCTATCCTCTGTTCAAGTACTGCCGGATTCCAGGGCAGGTCCACATTTATAACGGTATTTGCAGCCTGGAGATTCAGACCTGTGGAGCCGGCATTGGTACTGACAAACAGTTTGCATTGAGGGTCATTTTGAAACTGATGCATTAGACCTTGCCGTTTTTTTTGGGGGACGGAACCATCCAATCTGACATAACCAAGCTCCCGTTTATTCAATAACGGTTCGATCAGGTTTAACATTGTGGTCCATTCAGAGAAGAGGACGATCTTACGGTCTTCCTCACCCATTAGTTGATCAATAAGAACGTCAAGTTCTTCTAATTTACTGGAGTATCCGGGCGGATTTTTATCCACGAGAAAGGTGCTGTTTGCAGCCATTCTGCACATAAGCAGGGCCTTCTGGAGTCGTAAGAGATCCATTTCCGAGATGTATTTTTTTGAAATAATACTGCTGACAATCCTCTTGTGACCATTGTGAAGCTTAAACTGTTGATCTGTGGGAGGAATCCTCCGTATTTCTGTGGTTCGTGGGGGCAATTCCTTAATAACCTTTTGCCTCGTTCGCCGAAGCAGGACCGGTTTTAATCTTTTTCTAAGGTCGTCAAGGTTTTTGTATCCAAGCAATTTACCTTTTTCATCCGTAACCCTGTATTTATTATAAAAACGAAAGGCCGGGCCCAAGCGTCTATCATCAATAAATTCCAGTATTGAAAAGAGCTCTTCTAAGCGATTTTCAAGGGGTGTTCCTGAAAGGACTAAGGCAAAAGGAGATCTAAGGGCCTTAACCATCTGACTGGTTTTGGCCTCCCAGTTTTTGATCCTCTGCCCCTCATCCAGGATTATGAGGTCCCATTTGACCTTCTCAATAGACAGGATGTCTCGAAGAACCTGTTCATAGTTGCAGACAGTAAAAAAACATGGGCTGTCATATTGTGCAGATCTCTCCTGTGCGTTTCCCAGGACAATCTGGCAGCTACGATCAATAAAGCGCTTGATCTCCAATCGCCACTGGGACTTGAGAGAGGCCGGGCAGATTATAAGGACCTTTGAAATATCAACATCTTGAGAAAGTAACTCAGCTACCCCTATGCCCTGGATGGTCTTCCCTAACCCCATGTCGTCTGCGATCACAGCCCTTCCGACGCCCACGGCAAATGCAATACCGTCAAGCTGATAGGGAAGCAATTCAGCCTTTAAGAGCGTTTTTCTCAAAGGATGATTTTCGGGGTTTTTCCGTATTTCCTTGACCTTTTTCTTCACACGCTCAAGGTATAGCTCTTTGTTAATATATTCTTCTGCATCGGGGTAAATGTTCACTTCATAGCCAAGCCTTTCAAGGGTTCTGATACGATCTAAAAGGTCTCTGACATCTTTAATCGACTTTCCCCTTAAAGGGCGGAGAGCCTTCATGGCCTTTACGTCAACATATTCTGGAATGAGGAGTCGCAATTCCAGCTCCCTGCCGTAGCGCAGGTAAACAGCCATGTCCTTGATTTGAAAGGGGGCATTCTGCACAGTTTTGTTGAATCTGGTTTTCACCTTGTCAAGTGCATGAAGGATATGCTTGCATGTACCCAGTGTGTTTTTCCGAAAATCCGGGCAAGTGCAGTATGATTCGCCCCTTTCCCACCCCCGCAATGCGACACGATATGTCTTGCCTGAGGCATTATTGGTCACTGTATAATCCGTCCACAATTCGTTTGGATTGAGAGATTTTAATCGCATCTTTTGGGTCTTTGCCCTTTCGGCCCTCTCAGAAATGGCCTGTTTGACAAGCTCCTCATCGCTAAGGCTTTCAATGGGAACCCTCTCCGGCGGCGGAGCAGCCAGTCCAAGGGCCAATTTCTCTTCGAGTATCAGAGAAAAAGCGGCCCCCAGGTGATGGCATACAGTAGGGCATTCGCTGCATTGAAAGTCCAATTTCTGATTTTTCGCTGGATCAAGGCGAATCATAACAACAGCCTCATCGAGATTGAGTTGAAAAAGGTTTCTTTGTAAAACTACCTGTTCGCTGAGGTCAATTTCGTATCGTCCGCCCTGTCTGATTAGTTTTTCGCCTTGAGGTCCTAACAATTTACATGCCTGTCTATAAGTGAGGTGTGAGAGTTTGTCTTTTAGGTTGATCATGGTTGTCCCCCTGATTTCGTAAAATTTCATCCCGATTAGGGAAGAAGGATAGCAGGTTTCTTTGAACTTATGAGGTATCTTTCTAACGTTCTACACCTAAAATTTCAACAGAATATTTATAATGCCACAAAAAAGACGAATCTTATTATTAAGGTACTAAAGCCTAAAGCCTCATTACCCATGCCCAGGGAATGATGACCTCGAAGGGGGAATCCTTGCCATGGAGATATCGGGGGCTCTCGTATTTATCGGTAGGATTGAAGGCGGGATTTTCCACAAAACCGTGGTCTGAGAAAAGGATCAAAAGGGATCTTGAAGGAAGCTTCTTAAGCCGAAAGAGCAATTCTATTTCAAGGTAGCTGATCACGCTGGCAAAGAGGTGGGTAAGGGGGCCTTTTTCGGTGTGTATTTTCTCATCAATACCGCTTGCCTTTAAAAGAAGATCCTTTTGATCCATATCCGGGTAAGTCAAGCGGAAGGCCTGCTCAAAATATGATAGTTGCGTTGCAGTATCAGTGGGTTGGTTTGCCCAGAGTGTGCCTTCACGCACGACGCGAAAAAGATTCGGCCATTTTCCAAAGAAATGCAATTTAATATGCTCCCACAGTTCCCAGCTCACACAATCCATGAGTACATAAAAGACCAGTTTGTGGTCGGGCACCCCGCGTTTTTTTGAAAGCATTAGAGGTATATCCTGGATCATCATTGGGCGTGGGCCTTCAGCCTTCTCCCACAGGGGAAGGGCAGCCTGGTAAAATTCCCTGAAATCGTCTTTAATGCTATTGAGCTTATGCAACACTTCTTTCTCTTCCTTCTTGAAGAACGGGGGAACCCGGGTGCCAATTCTGTCTAACTGCCCATGAATGCTGCTAATGAGTGCAGGGATGGGGGAAATGTTCTTGATAAAATGGGATTCCCATCTAAGGTAAGCTTTAGGTCCTGAATTCTCTATCGACTTGAGCGCTGAAATTTTTTCCTTTAAAAGATGGTAATTTTTGAGAGCATTTACCATCTCATCTCTTTGCTCGCGGAAAAGGGAATTTTCTCCTAACTGTGGGTAGCCGGAATCCATCAGCCCTTTCAGATCCGCTTTTTCGGGCTTTTCGCACATGACCCGTTCAAAGGCTTCTTTTAAAACGAGTGAAAAAACAGATTCCTTTTCAAAGACCTCAGCCGGAGAAAAAGAGGGAAGGGCAGACCATAGTTCCTTAATAAAAGACGCACTTTCTTCAACTTCAGAGACCAAGGATTCAAAAAGTCTGGGTTTTTGGGAACGAAGAGACTGTGCTAATTCAATAAGATGCACGATCCACCGCTCATTTTCCGTTTGTGCGCCCCTTTCAAGAAAAGGAAATATCTCAAGGATCTTTTGAATGGGAATGTCGTACTGGTTAGCCCAATATGTCGTAATAAGGACCCTCACCAACTGGTCATGCCCGATTTCCAGGTAAAGGGATACAAGATGATTGAACTGTCCTTCTAAAAAGGTTCTGAAAACCTCTTTTGTTCGATCCGAAGTCCCTGTGTCTTCCTTACCAAGGAAATGCAAGAAGGTATCCCCGGAGATTGTCTCTTCTGTGAGCCAGTCCTCAATAATTTTGCGGGTCTGGGCCAGGGTGTATTTTCTATGAATGAGTTTTTGATACAGGTTGTCAAGATCCCTTTTGACTATCACCACCTTGCCACGAAATGCCTCATTGATGTTCCGGATTACCTGTGGCGTGAGACACTTCTCTAATTGATCGAGAAACGCTTCATCCCGGGCGGACAGATCAAGGAATTGGCGGATAGCATCAGCCTCCTTTTTCTTCCCAACAAGGTCCAGACCTTCTATGAAAGGCACGATTTTTTCCTGCATGGCAGGTGCCTTAAATGCTTCGATTGTCTCTTTAATGCCCAGGTCCAAAGCTCTTTCAATCTCCCTCAAAGGTCTGATCTGTGTGCTTTCTCCGAGTTGAAATCCACAGGAGCAGGCCGGCTGGCCTTGCAGGTGGTCCTGGGGAGATTGAGCGCAGCGCTTTAAAAGAACCGAGGAAATGCCCTGATCTATTGAGCGGCGGTTATGTTCCACCGAGATCATCTCCAGTTGATCAAGATGCTTAAGGAGACTGTACCGTCTGGAACGGGTCAATTGCTCATATGGCTCGAACTGGCTTCCTCCCCGGGCCCTTTGGTGGGCATCCACATAAATCTTTGTGTAGATTTCTTGAAAATCCTGAAATTTGTCAAAGAGCCCTTCCAGTGCCTGGGGCATCAAGGAAGAGGATGTCTCCTGAAAGTACTTGAGAATATCAGCTCGATCCCGCCTCAGACCTACATAACCTCTGGAGGCGAAATTTTCATTGATCCCACTTTCCTGTCCATAGGTTTCTTGTGCATAAGGCTCAAAATCAGGAATATGGAGCTTCTGATCTGTCAAATATTGATATACAAAAAGCGCACGTTCGGCACGACTCAAAAATCCCCGGCATCCCTCGACAACGCTAATCTTTTTTTCTATGAACGGTTCTCTATAGCTCGCGCTGATAAAACGTTCCAGGCCTTCCCTGGACCTTAGGCTGACCTTGACCTCATCCCACTGGGCGGTCAGCTCTTCAATGGCCTTAAGGACATCCTTAAAAGGCATGTTTTTAAATGCCTCGAATTGCGCAGCCCATTCGATTTTCGATCTCAATGTTTCCAGATCTTCAAGGGCAGCAGGCTTTCCGGCCTTGATCTCGGCCCACAACTCTTCCTGGGAGGCCAGGGTAACGGGCATATCTCTGAATTTCCGGGGGATCAAGGGATGTTTGCTCATGGCCTGGCGAACTTCCTCCCCTATAATTTCACCCTTACCCAGGGCAGTTATACCTTTGAGCCCGCTCCGGGTAAGTTCATCCGGGCCTTTGCGGTGCATGCCTCTGTATGCTACTAAGTGTCCTGAGAAGAGCAGGGCGAGGACCAGGATTTCAAAATGGGGCTTGAGCAGTCCATAGTGGCCCTTGCGGAAGGCCCAATACATTTCTTCCATGGGCACAGTTTCCCTCTCTGCAAGTTGCCTAAAAAAATACCTGGCCAATTCGTTTTGTTTGGGATTCACTTGGAGTTCATATTGATTTCCTTTTCTTTTTACAAGGCCCATGGGTTGTAAAAGCCCATCTAAGACGTCGCGTATCCCAAACTTGGAGCGGTCATCCACCAGGAGCATTCCGCTTGAAAGAAAGTCTTTGAGCATTTCCATAAGAATGCCCGGCGCCAGGGCATCCATATAGGGCTGAATGCGACTGTGCTTAGGGAACCGACGTTGTAAAAGGGGATGTACGAATTCTGCAAGGAACTTTTCCTGACTCAGATATCCAAAACGGGACAGGTCAACCCTGTTTTCGTCCCAGAGAAGAGTCCCGTGATAGTAACGTTTTGAAAAGTATTCTATGAGCCTGCTTTTTTCTCTATCGACAAAGGCCTGAAGAAAATCAGCTCCCTGCTGCGTTTTATCCTTTGGCTGGCGGTTCATCCCCTCCCGAAGCAGTAATGCAGCCAATATCTCCTTGAGCCACTTAATTTCTCCTTCAAATGCTCCTGGTATCCAGAAAAGGAAAGTACCTGGTTGGTGTTCGCGCATTTTTGGCAGCAGGTCATTTTTCACGTGACCGTATTGTTCATCACGTTTATGGGTTGTCCCCACCAACAGAAAAAAATCCTCTTCACTTCTTGCCCATTGCCTGGAAAGACCTTCTAATTCGTCAATGGTTAGTTCATCTAACTGACGGAGTAACAGAGTGCCGACTCGCTGTGTGTGTTGCCATGACAAAGTTACCCGCTGCCTGCCCGCGTCAACCCAGCCAGCTAAAGGGAGATAGGGAGAATCCACTATAGCGGCGGTTTTCCAGAAGAGCCTCCGCTCTTCCGGAAAGAATTCAGATGCCATATGGCGGATCCTTCTGCGCATGATCCCGCCTATATCTGCCTTGAGGTCAATGTAATAGTGATTATCCAATGGGTCGTCCCGGGTTTCTACGCGAACGTATGACCCCTCTTTAGCCAATCGGTCCAGGATATCATGCAGGAACTGGTAATTAATCTCGGCCTCCATTGGCGTAATCTGAAAGAGGACCATCTCTGCCACATGGCGAACTGTATATTTGTATTTAGCTGGTGAGATGGCAAAAAGGATCAGGAGCTTTATGACCACAAGGGCAATATTCCTCTGGTCCGGGTCCTGGAAGAGGTCCGGGATCTCATCGTGGCTGGTCTCAAACACCCTTTGCACATAGATCTGGGTTTCAGAACGCTCGCGAATGCGATCTAAGAAATGGTCAAATAGGACCGCGGGGGTAAGGAGTTCGTGAGCAGGCTTATCAAGCCAGGGTGGGATATGCCTTTCAGGGTCTCCTTTAAGTCTGAAATGGATAAAATCCACCACGCCACGGTGCTCGGAGAAGAGTGGTTTGAGCCGGTCTAACAGAGATGATGTGGCAGGGTGTACCGGATAAAGGCGAACAAACCTCTCTCGTGTCACCGGGAAGTTCGGAAAATATGATTTAAGGTCGTCAAATACGTTGGCAATGCTGTCTTCTGCCCCTTCCTTGTGCCGGATCAACCGCTCAGAGACCAGTTCCTCAATATGGGCGCGGCCCAGGGAAAGACGGATGCGGTAACGGTCCTTGATCTTGTTAAACGTGTCCTGATGAATCTCCCCTGTCTCTTCAATCCATTCCTGCAAGGATGCAACTATCCAGAATGGAAATGAGTTTGCTTCCTCTCCAAGGTATTGTAAGAAGCGGATGTCCTCGTTATAAGCCCGCGCGTCAGTCTTTGAGCGTAAAAATTCGGAGAGTTCATCTATTAACAGGACCATGCCGGAGAATCCCTTTTCCTCTAATAATAACTTGAACTTTGAAAAGGTCTCGTGCCGGGTCTCTGTACGCCCAAAGCTGCCTGCCACTTCATCACCAAGCCCGTCCAGGATGCTGCGCAGGACAATATCCTCTAAGAATTCAGAACCTCGATGCTGGACTAAGGAAATTTCCACAACCATGAAGTGAAGTTTATTAAGCTTCTGCTCAAAATCGCTCAGGGAAGGGGCCTGCGAAAGGACCGTGTCCCAGGACCGGGGATACTTAATAAGGAGGCTGAGCATGCTCAGAAAATGGGACTTTCCTGATCCAAAATGGCCTTTTAGGAATATGCCGCGGCCTTCATTTCCAATAAGGCTGGTAAGAACCGCCTGCAGGTTGTTCTGGACTTCGGACGTGAGCACAAAGGTCTCGACAATCATCCGGCGGAGATTATTATCCTTTACGTCTTCCAATTGGATGACAGTCCTGATGTCCGGAACTTCCACCAGGTCGTGGATTTTCAGGGATTCATTTTCATTTTGCAAAACCAATGTTTTAATCCTGCTCTGTCTTTGTGTTTACCCTATGCGTCGACGGTGATTTCCTCGATCAGCTTATCCAGAGCGGCGAATTCCTTTCATAAAACTACCCACTGAAAGTCAGGTCTGGGCCAGGGGTAAACTCCAAATAAGGAATTTAGGCGTAAGCGTTTTATTTTTCCCCTGATATTAAATAATTACTCGTTAATCACCTTATTTTATTCCCAAAATCGCCAGTTTAAGACATTATTCTAGCTAATTTTATACTTAATACTTTTTGAAATCAATATAATATCCAAGTCTGCCCCCATAAGTATCACTATTGAAAAAAGAGAAAAAGAAACAAAGAGGTAGAAATTCTCAGACAGGCGAGGGTTTTATGCTCGACGGCAGGAGGGTGGCTACATTCAGGTGCTCCCCGTTCCTTAGAAAAAAGATGAACCGTAAGGGTAAGTCTTGATTAGCGGAAATGAGCATTGATAGGTACTGGCCATTGAATTGAGATCAAATTCTTCAACTGACACACAATGTTTAGAATACAGCTATTTCCAACATACGCAAAATTTACTCGAACCTGTGATATCAATTTGCGTAATCCAAACTACCCTTTCATTGGATGGATTCCTTATCATCCCTGATTTCTCTCAATACTTTTAGAAACGCCTGCCCATATTTTCTTAATGTGACCTCCCCAACGCCCAGGATACGGAGGAGTTCTTCAGGGGTTGCGGGGAGGGTCCTGGCCATTTCTCGAAGGGTCCTGTCATGGAAGATACAGTAAGAGGGCAGCCTTTCCTCCTTGGCCAGGCGGGTGCGTAGCTCACTGAGCCTGTTAAATATATCAATTTCCCCGCCATGATGTAATGGACGCTCCGGCTCAACAGACTTTTGCACAATGACGGCATGGGAAAGATGAATAACCTCCTTTCCTGCCATTATCCGGTATCCGCGTTCCGTGAGTTCCAGGACCGGATAACTTTTCTCCCCTAATGATGTGCGGCGTGAAACAACACAACCCCTGGCAATAAGTTCCTTTATCCAATCCTGAACCTGAGCCTGTGTATGGTCTGAAAGAAGACCGTAAGTGGAAAGATGCTGAAGCCTAAACTGAAAAAGCATATGGTCCCTGGACCCTGTGAGAACCCTGGCAGCCATGCCGGCTCCGAAACGTCCTTTTAAGCGGGCCACACTACTGAGGATCTTGATGGCAAGCACAGGATCGCTATCCTCTCCTTGAGAAACAGGTCGTGTTTCGCGCGTCTTACAGCGGTCACAGGCCCCGCAGTTATCCCCTTTTGCAGACTCCCCAAAATAGCCAAGCAAAAAGCTGCGGCGGCACCTTTCTGTTGTGGCATAGTCCATCACCTGATCCAATTTATTCAATTCATATGCCTTGCGAACCTTAAGTGCCTGGAAATCGATATCAAGTTGCTCCGGTTTCACCCGTTTGAGTATCCTGAGTCCCCTGCCGCGGAAAGGAGGAATATAGGTAATCTTTTGCTCAGTCTCCATCTGTGAAAAACACATCCTCATGGCATCCATGGAGAGTCCTATTCGTTTTGCCAATTCCGCAGGAAGAAACTGTATCCCGTTTGTGAGTTGATCCTCGTCATAAATCTTTTCAAGTTTGTGAACGAGCTTTTTCCTGTTCATTGCCCTTGCTGGGAGTTCGTTGATGAGTATTTGAGGACTTTGATGAAGGTAAAGTTCTGCCTGGTTATCGTAACGATGAAGCCTTTTAACGGCTGATGCGCCTTCCAATATCTTGATGCACGAGCCTACTGTTAGATCCGGGATTTTCTCTTCGCCCATCATACCGATTTCACGATAGGTCAACCACAGGAGTTCTTCGGGGCGCTGTCGTATGGTATCGTAAACCTCAAACACGGTTTCACGAGAGGGATAACGCGTATTAATAAAGAATTCCTGAAGCATCCTGTCGGAAGGTGTATACAGAAGCAGACAGGTAGCCTTATCTCCGTCCCGGCCGGCGCGGCCACTTTCCTGGTAGTATGCCTCAATGCTTCCAGGGAAGGTGTGATGGATAACCATCCGAATATCTGAGCGGTCGATTCCCATGCCAAAGGCGTTTGTAGCCACCACAAGATTCGTGCGGCCTTCCATGAAGTTTTCCTGTACACGGATTCTCTCGGCCTCATCTAATCCGGCGTGGTAGGCCTCGGCCCTTAGATTGTTCTTGTTAAGCTTTTGGACAGTACGTTCCACATTCTTCCTGGTGCCGGTGTAAACAATGGCCGCGCCCGAAAGGCCTGATAGCCGTTCCGTCATTATAGCTGTTTTTTCTTTTTCATCCTCGCATTGCGTCACTTCCCAAAAAAGATTCCGGCGGTCAAAACCGGTAATAAAAACACGGGGGGCCTTTAAATTCAGATGCTTAACAATGTCCGATCGGACCTTTTCCGTGGCTGTAGCCGTAAGGGCAATGATTTGGGGCCTGCCGATAGAGCGAATGGCCTGGCTGATCCTTAAGTAATCGGGCCTGAAATCATGACCCCACTGGGAAATGCAGTGCGCTTCATCCACTGCAACCATAGAGACTGTGTTTCGCCTGAGCGTGTCTATGAATCGCTGGTTTCGCAACCTTTCGGGCGAGGCATACACTAATCTGATTTTTCCTTCAGCAATCTTATTGAGCGCCTCTTCCTGTTCCCTGTGTCCCATCAGACTATGTACGGCCTCGGCGGGCAGGTCCAGGACGCGAAGTGAGTCTACCTGATCTTTCATCAAAGCAATGAGGGGGGAAATGACCAAGGTAATGCCAGGCCTTATGAATGCAGGAACCTGGTAGCAAAGGGATTTACCACCGCCTGTGGGCATAATTGCTAAAGTATCCGAATCCTATTTTTTCAAGGGTTTTCTTAACTACATAATCACTGGGGTCCTTTCGAAACGCATCCCTTAGTGTCTGAATTGCCTTCTCGTAATCCTTGCGTTGATAGTGGCAAAATCCTTCGTGCTTTAAGAAAAAGACGTTATTAGGATCGAGACGCTGGGCTACGCGAAATTCGGCGGCTGCCTCTTTCAATTTTCCTGCTCCCTTGAGCTTTTGACCCAAAAACCCGTGGAGCTGGGCGTCATCCTTTCCTGAAGAGAGCTTTACCACTGTCTGTAATTCATGGATGACTTTTTCATCAGGCCTGTTTTTTCCTTTTAGCCTGTAAATTTCTTTACGAACAAAGCTATCGTCTGGAATTAATTCATGCAGTTTTTCATAGATATCGAGGGCTTCGTCCGATCGGTTCATGCGGACAAGGGTTAGTGCTTTTTCCTTCAATAAACCGGGGTTTTTTCTCTCACCCACTAATGCGGAATCTAAGGTTTCTAATGCCTCTTTATGGCGTTCCATTTTCGACAGAGTCCTTGCAACCCGTAGAATGAGATATGGCCTCGGATCTTTTTGAGTTGCCTGATGAAAACACTGAAGCGCCTGTTCAAAAAGGTTTTGCTTAAAAAATATCTCTCCGAGGATATACTGTGCCTGGGGATATTGTGGATCAAAGGAAAGGATCGATTCCACAAGGATTTTGGCTTCCATGTATCTATCCTGCCTTAAGTATACGTCTGCAAGGCTTGCCTTGAGCAGGAAATGATCGGGGACATCTTCAAGAGCCTCTTTTAGCTCTCTCTCCGCTTCCTGGTATTGCCCCCGTTTCTTGAGGTCTCTTGCCCGTTCCCACTTAGTACGAGAAAATCCGGTCAATTTCATATCCATGCCCTCCCGGTTATTCAGGTGCTTTTTGATTGAATGGAGATGTGTTGTGTAACTCAGTTCGGCGTTCACAACCCTATTAATGCGTTGATCGAATGACAATAGATGCATTGCCTGTCCGCTTCCAGCCCGTAGGGCTTACAGGCCGGAGGGGAGTTTAGGCCTGCCCGCCAGTGCCAGGCGATGGCAGGCGGGCGTGAGCCTTTTATAAAATCCTTACGGCCCGCCCTGGTGCGACATCACGGGACGCAGCTCTTATCGCTGCAATATTTACAAAGCTGGAGTTGTAGAACATATAAATTGCTAATCAGGTCTGGGCC
>MVDB01000180.1 GCA_002050025.1 Desulfobacteraceae bacterium 4484_190.2 | reverse complement strand
CCTGAAATTGTACTAAGTGAGGGGAAGGTGGCTTCTGAGGAATCCTGTCTGAGTGTAGTTGACTACTCTGCAGAGGTCTCCCGCAACGCCCAGGTGAAGGTAAGGGGGGTGGATCGGCATGGCAGGCCGATGGATATTGAAGCAGAGGGCCTTTTGGCCATCTGTTTGCAGCATGAGATAGATCATTTAAATGGCACGCTCTACATTGATCGTATCAGCAGCCTCAAAAGGGCCCTTTATAAGAAGAAGTTGAAGAAAAAGCTAAAAAAAGAATAACTGAGGCAGATATTTGGCAAAAGGGGATGTTTTGAAATTGCCTCAACTCAACGTATCGAATTTTCGTAACTACTAAGGTTCACGGTTCAAGGTTAACTGATGAAAACTGCACGGTTTTGAGATATTCCTGCCTGTGCCCCCACGGAAGACAGGGAGGGGTGGCACATTGCGCATAACTGCTGCCGTTCATAGGTTCATCAACTATGTCAAGCAATATGAAAGATGTGACCCCGCCGCTCGAAGATGCCGCTTGCAGTGCGGTGAGGCTAAATCCCGCCTTCAGCGGGAAACTGTGAAGCTGACAACCAGTTACAAATTTTCTATCCCGCCGGCGGGACTGAGCCAATCGGAGCTAAATTTTTTCGTGGAAGAATTGGAACAAAAAAAAATCCTTGAGCGTCGGAAGATCGTTTTCATGGGGACCCCGGAATTTGCTGTCCCCGCCTTAAGAGCGATCCTGGAAAACGGCCATGATGTCCTGGCCGCAGTCACCCAGCCTGATAGGCCCCGGGGAAGAGGGAAAAAAATAGCCCAATCCCCTGTCAAACAAGCTGCCATGGCCTCTGGGCTCGATGTCCTGCAACCTGAGAATGCCTCGGCCCGGCAGTTCTGTGAGATTATTCGTGACAAAGCGCCTGACCTATTGGTTGTTGTGGCGTTTGGTCAGATTTTAAAGAAGGAGATACTTGGCATTCCATCCTGGGGAGCCCTTAATATCCATGCCTCACTTTTGCCACAGTATAGAGGCGCAGCCCCCATTCAGTGGGCAATTCTAAATAATGAAGCCAGGACCGGCCTGACTGCAATGCGTATGGATGAAGGACTTGATAGCGGTCCAATCCTTCTACAGCAGGAAATACCCATATTACGTGACGAAACGGCAGGCCAGCTTCACGACCGGCTTTCTGCCCTGGCTGGTGACTTTCTAATAAGGACTATCGAGGGCTTGGCTGAAAATCGATTACGGGAGAAACCTCAAGATCAGAATGCCTCTACCTATGCACCGAAGATAGATCGAGGTATGTCTCAAATAAAATGGAATAAACCTGCTGAGAGTGTATCCGCTCTTATCCGGGCATTTGATCCCTGGCCAGGGGCCTTTACCAGACTCGGGGGAAAGGATATCAAGGTTTTTTCATCCCGGGTTGTAGACGAAGAACGGATTGGCCTGCCCGGGAGGGTTAAAGGACATGAAGAAGGAGGACTCGAGGTGGAAACCGGCAAGGGTATAGTACAGATCAGGGAATTGCAAATCCCGGGCAGGAAGAGACTTCCTGCCAAGGATTTCCTGAGAGGATTTCCCTTAGATAAAGGAACCCTATTGGGGAGTTAGAATGAAAGGGTTGCCAAAAACGCTCAAAGCAATACCTCAACAGATGGATATCCCTTTAACCACTGACGAGAAAAGGTTTTCTGAACCTGAAGACCAAAGACAGCCCACAAAAAGGGCCTTTATTTTTCTTTTTAGGACATGAATTCAGTGACACCAAGGGACCTGGCACTTAAAGCTCTAAACAGGCAGGAAGATAGGCCCGGCTCTCTGAAGCAATTTCTGGAATATGAGTTTCAGGAAGCCCCCCATCTGAGTCAACGAGACCGGGCATTTACCGTCCATCTCCTCCAAGGGGTTTTGCGGTGGCAGCTTCGTCTTGATTGGATAATTCAACAGAATATCCGTTTTCCTTTCAGAAAGATAGAACCTCCCGTCTTAAACATCCTCCGCCTTGCCCTCTACCAGATATTTTTTATGGATCGGGTGCCAGAATCGGCAGCGGTCAACGAAGCAGTAAAGCAGGCCAAATCAATAAAATCCAATCATGTGGTAAGTTTTGTCAATGGTATCTTACGAAGTATCTGCCGTGAGGAGGGGCAAATTACTTTCCCTGACAGGGATAAAGATCCGGTTCGTTACCTGTCTGTCTTTTATTCTTACCCCACATGGTTGGTGGACAAGTGGATAAGAGAGACAGGAATCGATTCCACAGAACGCATTCTGTCGGCGGGGAATCGCATAACGGGTCTGGTTATTAGAGCCAATATGTTAAAAGTTGACCGCCCAAGTCTGATAAAACGCCTGAAAGTGGAAGGTGTGGAATGTAAACCGACATTGTATTCACCGGATGGCATCGCAGTTGAGGGCCTTAAGGGACCGGTTGACGGGCTGGACACCTTTAAAGAGGGCCTGTTTCAAGTGCAGAGCGAACCAGCGCAGATCTGTGCCCGCCTTCTTTTACCCAAACCGGGGGAGAGAATCCTTGATATCTGTGCAGGACTGGGGGGCAAATCTACCCATATGGCAGAACTTATGGGAGATAAGGGAGAGATTGTTGCGCTTGACATGAACTATAAGAGGCTGTTAAGGCTTGTACAGAGTTCATACCGCCTTGGAATGAGCTGCATTCAGCCTATGGTTGCTGACGCTGTGAAGCATACTTTCCCCATGGCCGGGCGGCGTTACTTTGATAGGATTTTGGTTGATGGACCCTGCTCTGCCCTGGGTACTATTTCCAGGCATCCGGATGCAAAGTGGATCAGGGGTGAAGCTGATATCAGGCGGCTGTCCGTTTTACAACGGAAGATTCTAAATAACGCCGTGCCCTTACTCCGGGAAGAGGGAAAGCTCCTTTATGTGACCTGCACCATCTCAAGGGAAGAGAATGAGGATGTGGTTCGTGATTTCTTGGGGGAAAACAGACGAATGGTGTTAGAAGACATGCGAAAGAGTGTCCCCGACTGGGGACTCGATCTAATTGATGATCATGGTTTTTTCAAGACCTTGCCTCATGACAATGGAATGGATGGGTTTTTTGGGGCCTTGTTTGTTAAGAGTCCACAGGCAGACATTATGTGAAATCGTGAGAGCGATTTTATCTACGGAGGAATCCATATGGGAAAAATTGCGCCCTCTATCCTTTCGGCTGATTTTACACGGCTTGGAGGAGAGATTAAGGCTGTGGAAAAGGCAGGGGCTGATTACATCCACGTCGATGTCATGGACGGTCATTTTGTCCCTAATATTACCATTGGACCTATGATTGCAAAGGCTGTACGGCGCGTCACGGACTTGCCCCTTGACGTTCACCTGATGATATCAGAACCGGACAGCTTTATTGATGAATTCGCAGACTCTGGGGCCAGTATCATAACCGTCCATGCGGAGACGTCTAAGCATCTTCACAGGACGATACAGCATATAAAAGATAATGGAGTGAAAGCGAGCGTCTCTTTAAATCCCGCTACGCCCTTGGATGTTCTGGAGTATATCCTGGAAGACCTGAACATGGTTCTTCTTATGACTGTCAACCCCGGTTTTGAAGGCCAGGAATTCATTCCCCAAGTCATTCCCAAAGTCAAGCGGCTAAAAGAAATGGTAGAGAAGAGGGGCTTGAACATTGAGGTCGAGGTAGATGGTGGGATCAGCCCGGAGACCATAGGCCTGGTGTCATCTGCGGGCGCCAATGTTTTTGTTGCAGGTTCTGCTATTTTTTACAGCGAAGATTATGCAAAGACCATTCGTCTGATGCGTGATAGAATGAATAAGGCTTTGCCATTAGAAAAAGAGACCCCACGGCCCTGCATTAGCAAGGCCTAAAGGTTATAATAAAAATTGCTGGATGCACTTGTTTTTGCTTGACATTTTGGGTAATTATGGTCTATACTTAGTAAGTGTTAATGACCCGGCAATATTCGCGGGTCGGTTTTGCTCTGAAGGGCCATTTCCTTTGCCAGAGTTACGACCTGAAGTTTGGGATCATTACGTAAAATCTTGGAAAGGAGGTCTTTGCTTTGGCAGAAGGAACTGTAAAATGGTTTAGTGAGAAGAAGGGCTATGGTTTCATTGAACAGAATGACGGCCCCGACATATTTGTCCACTACTCCTCGATAAATACTTCCGGATTCAAGACTCTTGCTGAAGGTGAGCGAGTGAGCTTCGATGTGGAAGAGAGTGACCGGGGACCCGTGGCTAAGAATGTCAGCAAACTCTGATTTAGTTAATACGTTGATACGGTACTAAGGGCATCTTGTCTCACCTGGACAAGGTGCCTTTTTATTTGAATAAGTACGCCGAAAATGGATAAGTGCTTGCTCAATTTAGTGCCTTAGAAATAGAATTCTGTGCAAAATGTGCAGAACAAAATTTAAGATCTTGCTCTATTATAGACGGCTATAGTGATTTAAAGGTAACAGGTACATCCTTTCGGAGTTTAGGCGTGAGCCTTTTATAAAATCCTTATGGATAAACTCCACCCGAATTTATTGAAAAGTTATTTCTTGCGCCCATAACTATTTGATATTACAGTATACCGGACCTGATCCGGCATCCAGAACATACTGAAAACACTGGATTCCGGCTTCCGCCGGAATGACGTTTTAACGGATTTCCGACTTTTTACGAGCTTATCAACTTTAGGCCCTTTTCCTGTTTAGGTATTACACTCAAGAAAGTTCTGAAGGGGACACGGAAGTATCCATGGAGGTGAAAAATTTTCTCTCCGCAGCCTTGACGGCCATAATCCTATCGGGATCCAGGAATGTCTTATAAAGATGATTCTCGTCACTAATGGATTTATTTAAAAGGCCTTTCTCAAAGAGTAAAAGGGCCTCAATGGATTTATCACAGACGGGATAGCCCCTGTCATCAAGATGGATGGCCTTATCAAAAAATACCCCGGAAATATTGTTGATATCCACCAGCTTGATATTCCCGGAGCGTGTTATAAGAAGATTACCCACACCCGCAAGGTCAGGGACGTGATTTTCTTCAAAGATTATTCTCTTGACTTTCCCTATAAAGTGTTCAGATCCCTTACGAACCACGTTTAACCATTGTTCTGCCTTCAGGTTGGAAGCCCCTGTTTTATCAGAAACCATTCTCCGCCATAGTGAAATTAGATGTTTTTTATTCAGCGGGCCCCATGGGTTTAATATCTCTCCTTCCACGTACTCCTGAAGGCCGCAAAGAAGAACTTCATCTTGACTGTTCCCCCTATAATCCACTACAAATTCGTCTGACCTTGCGAGATGATCAGGGGCAAGATACTTTCCAATGATTTTTACTCTTTTCAGTTCTTCTTCAACTTCCTTTAAGCCATTGAATTTTGTCCTGAATATTCTCAGCATTTTTAAAGGTTTAGCCAATGGAAACCATTTCAGTCCGTCTATGATGACCCCTTTTTTTTCCTGCTCCACGGCCTCCGGGCTCAATACCGCCATGATATGAGACCGAAGGCCGGTACGGTAATACCTCCTGTACACATATTGTCCGGGCGCTCTCACAAAATTAAGCCCCAGGATATCTTTGTGCGTCAGTTGTTGTTTATCCCGTATGTCTTCTGGCATGTGAGTTTTTTTGGTTTTTGTTTAAGGTTTTATGGGTTTTGAGCAATAGAACAAGAAGTTACCTTTGTCAAATTGAAATCCGAAATCGAGGCCATAGATTTATCCGCTGTTTCTTGTAACAAAAATTTTGACTATTAGTCGAAGTGTTGTTATTATTAAATGAGCTAATTTCAAAACGTCCCTTTTTGCCCAATATCTGTGTCCCCGATGAGCGGGATCTACGCTTCGCTTCGACAGGCTCAAAGGCCGGGATTTTCGACTTGATCTTGAATCCCGCTGTAAGCGGGAAACGTTTTGAAACTGCCTCAAATGATTGTAATATATACAGATTGGAGGGATGTCCGAGTGGTTTAAGGAGGCGGTCTTGAAAACCGTTGTGCCGAGAGGTACCGTGGGTTCGAATCCTACTCCCTCCGCCACCGTTCAACCTTGAACCATGGAACTTTGAACCTGAGTTACAACACAACAACCTGAAAACGGAGAGATGGCCGAGTTGGCTGAAGGCGCTCGCCTGCTAAGCGAGTGTAGGGTAAAAGCTCTACCGAGGGTTCGAATCCCTCTCTCTCCGCCATTTTAACCCACCTTATGAAGATCCGTGAAGACTTAAACCTCTTAAACAAACCACGAAAAAGCCGGTTTCAAGGTGAAATTGTAATTTTCTTAGCCCTGATTCTCTTTTGTTCAGGCTGTCGAATGACCTATGTTTTCCATGCCGCAGCAGGGCAGTTTCGGCTACTTAATGGCTCCATCCCCATGGAAGAGGCATTAGAAGATGATTCGCTCGGGACTGACCAAATAGAACGCCTTCGCCTTGTTGCCCGGATCAAGGATTTTGGGGACAAGGAATTAGGGCTAAAAAAGACCCGGAACTATGAAACAGTCTATCTGGAGTCCCCGCAAGCCCCTATATACATGGTCTCTGCCTCGCCAAAGGATAGTCTGGACCGCATAACCTGGTGGTTTCCGGTTGTGGGAGATATGCCATACCTGGGTTTTTTTGATCTCAAAAAGGCAAAGGCAGAAAAAGAGAAACTCCTGAAAAAGGACCTCGATGTGATCATAGGCAGGGCCGATGCTTACAGTACATTAGGCTGGTTCAGGGATCCTGTGACCATGAACCTGGTAACAGGTTCCACCGTAGACCTTGTTGCGATTATCCTCCATGAAATGACACACACCACCCTATATGTAAAGGGGCAGGGAGAATTCAATGAAGGGCTGGCGGTCCTTGTGGGAAAGACGGGGGCATTTCTTTTTCTTAAAAAGACTTACGGACCCACCCACCCCCTGACCATAGAGGCACAAAAATCAATTGAAGACGAACGTATATTTTCGCCCTTTTTAAAATTGCTTTTGGAAAAGCTGAAACACCTTTACGATTCCCCCATAAGTTATCAGGAAAAGCTGGCTGAAAGGGAAAAAATATTTTTCCGTTCCCTTGAGGAATTCAATTGTTTAAAAAACAGCTTACACTCTGACCGCTTTACCCGTTTTGGCACTGCAAAGTTGAATAACGCCTATCTTATGTCCGTTGGTCTCTATCATGAAAATTTCCTCTTTTTTGAGTCTGTTCTAAAGAAAAACGGGAACTCCATCAGGGAAACGCTTGCATTTTTTAAGGGCCTTGCAAGGGAAGAGGGGGACATAATGAAAAGAACAAGGGAATGGTTAGATCAGGGCCTCTTGAGTTCTCCGCGGATTACCCGGACTGAGAGGATACCAAATCGAGAAACATCTCAATAAGACCGGGCATTCCGACTGCTTCCCCCTTTTGTAAAGGGGCATTGAGGCCTGCCTTGGCGCGACTTGGTGTTCATATATCGTAACTTAACGAAGAAGTTATATTCGATCAGCCACTCTCGCAAAGCATCAAGGCCAAGTCTGGGCCAGGGGGGATTTTTTTTAGTGCAGCCAGAATCTACTGAGAGCTTACCAATTCGACGATTAACCAACTCAAATAATTGGCTAAATCTTGATTGATGAAAACTAAACATAAACTCCTCTTGGTCTTTTGCATTGGCGTCCTGCTCATTATTGCCTCTTTTTGTGGTGCAATCCTGTATTATTATTTTCACCCTTCCGCCGTAAAAGCGTTCATAGAAAAATCCATTGCTCGATCTACCGGCACTTCATTTGAAATAAAAAGCCTATCTTATTCCCTCAAACCGCTAAAAATCCAGGCAAAGGGGATACTGTTCAAACCCGGTGAAGATCTCAGGGGGTTTTACCTAAAAATACCTGAGCTCATTGCGGACATGTCCCTGGAAGGTTCATTCGGACACAAATGCCTCACCTTTAAAAACCTCAAGATTGACGGGTTTTCATTTAGTGTCTCCCATGATTTGCTCCTTCCCCGGATTGAGCAGAAATCTGGAGGCCCCTCATTCTTAACACGGGTTGTGAAAAGGGTAATTGAGCTTTTTCTGTTCAGGGACATCCGATTTCAAGCCGCACAAATTGTCAACGGGAATATGGTTGCTCAAATTAGAGATCAGGACGTCCGGATCAGTAGGATTAACGCGCGTCTGAATAAGGATCATCTCGTAGAGATCTCTTGTGAGATGCAGTTCCAATGGCCTTCCCAAAAAGTCAGCTTTATGACACCTCACATTCTTATCACTACGGATCATGCCATATCTTTGGTTGACCCTAAGATAAGCTGCCTGCTGACAGCAACAAGGGCAATGTTTCAAAGTCCGGAGGCACATGTGGACAATGTGGGCGTGACGGCGAGGCTCATATATAACCATGAGAAAAAAACATTGACCTTTAATCCTGTGGAGCTCCATTCTGAGGATGTTGCCTTTGAGGAACCTGAGGTGAATGTGAAAAAGATGGTGGTAAAGGCAAGTCTCATTTACGACCACAACTCTAAAAAAGTGGCCTTTGAGCCTTTGGATTTTGTTCTTGAGGGGGCAACCCTTAAGCAAATACCTGAAACAAGATCATACCCCTTAACCCTGCATCTTAAAACAGAGGGATTCTTCGATCTGGGCAACAATAAGCTAAACGCTTCGAATTTTCATTTGAGCGTCAATGAGATGTTTGGGCTGAAGGGCAGCTTAAATGCTCGATTTGGACCTGAAACCCATGTTGGAATCGAACTTCGGACTGTCTGTCTCGGGTAAATATCCTGTTTTTGAGATTGAGGAGCTAAAGGCAAATGTTCCACAGGCGAGAGCTGCAGCAGGGGAAAGGGAGATCCTGATTAATGATATCAGGGTAAATATTCAAAAAGGCACAGTTGATGTAGAAAAAAAAGCTCTTCATCTCCCCAGTATCCAGCTCAACTCCTCCCTGTTGAAAAACTTCTTATTGTCCCTGAGAGTTGATGGAAAGCAGGTGAATATAGCGCTTCATGGCAAACAGACAAACTTGTTGGAAACCGCCCTTGCCCTGAACCTGCTCCCTTCGGGATGGCAATTTAGTGGAGCAGACTCTATTCACATAACGGCCACCCAAAAAGAAAAAGACCCTTGGTCATTTAGTTCTGAGCTGGAGTTTCATGAGCTCATTTTTGAAAACGGGGATTCAAGCTGTATGGGCGAGAAAGTCTCTGTTAGGGTTAAAATGGATGGTGAGGTAGGCTTGAAAGAAGCTTATATGGTTGCCAACACTTCCTTTAAAGCAGATGTGGGCGAGATTCTGTATGATCGATTCTACTTCGACCTTAACAACAATCCGTTGTTCTCTTCCTGTGAGATAAAATACGAAATTCCAAAAAAATCTCTGCAGTTATCAGGCCTAAGCGTCGGCTTGAAAGATATTTTGACGCTCAATGTTCATGGCACTCTTCTTCATAAATCCCGGGATCAGCGAATAGGGCTTTCCGTAAGTATCCCCAGAACGGCCTTGAAACCGGTGTTTGACCTTTTTATCTTAGAGCCGTTTCAGACAGAGAACCCTTTTCTCACTTCCCTGGACATAGGAGGCGCCATTTCTGCAGACATGGAATTAGCAGGTATTGGGACGGACTGGATAGTAACGGGACGTTGTATGTGGCATGATGGGACGCTTTCATCGGGTGAGGAAGGGTTTTCTTTTAAGGGGATTAATGTTGATTTGCCTGTCTGGTACCAGGATAAAAAGTCTGAAAGAGTAAGGGAGACGGAAAAAGGGGTGTTATCAATCCGATCCATGAGTCTTCCCATGCTCCCCGAACAGAAACTGGCGCTTACGCTGGATGCCGGACCGAACTCGTTATCTGTGAAGGACCCAACTACCCTTAGAATTCCGGGAGGGAAAGTCAATTTAGGGCCCATAGCAGGTAAAAACATATTCGGTCCACGGCCTTCCATTGATACCAGTCTGACAGTGGACGTCGTTGATATCCAACCTCTATTATCCAGGATTTTGCCGCAACCAGTAAAGGGAACTGTATACGGGGAACTGGATCCCATACGTTTTGAAGGTGGCACCTTAAGCGCCCATGGAAAGATAAAGGCGGAGGTTTTCAATGGGGAGGTCATTGTCTCCGATCTAGGCGCCTCAGAGATATTTAGTTCCACCCCGGTTTTTAGGCTGAGTGCCGGATGGAAAGCCCTGCGCCTGGCAGAGATGACCTCAGGCACCTCTTTTGGAAAGATTGAAGGGGTCCTTAAGGGACATATTAAAAATTTGGAGATCGCCTATGGTCAGCCTCAAAAATTTGACCTACTATTGGAAACAGTCAAGACAAAAGGCGTGCCTCAAAGAATTAGTGTAAAGGCCCTGGATAATATCTCTCGAATCGGTGGAGGCCAGAGTCCTTTTGTGGGGCTTGCCGGCAGCTTTGCCATGCTTTTCAAGGAGTTCCCATATAAAAAAATCGGTTTGCGTGCATCCCTGGAAAATGATGTTTTCAGGGTCAACGGCACCATCAAGGAAGGAGAAAATGAGTTTTTGGTGAAAAGGGGTGGCTTTTCAGGAGTAAATGTTGTAAATCAGAATCCTGACAATCGTATCAGCTTCAAAGATATGGTAAAAAGAGTAAAATCAAAGATATGGTAAAAAGAGTAAAACGTATTGCTGCCAAAGGCAATAGGCCAGTAATTAAATAGTGCCCGACCGAAAACTGTTATTTTCCCAATCTCTACGTCCCCGATGAGCGGGATCTACGCTTTGCTTCGACAGGCTCAAATTATAATAAAAACTTGTATTGGAAGCTATAGAACATACACGGGAGGTCAAAATGAATTTTTATCGAAAGGGTTTGTTAATAGCGGCTTCACTTC
>MVDB01000019.1 GCA_002050025.1 Desulfobacteraceae bacterium 4484_190.2 | reverse complement strand
GGGACCATCCCGATACTGTGGGATGCTTCAAGGGATTAATCAAAGTCTCCCAGCGGTCTTACAAAAGTGAATTTCCCAGGCTTTACTACCAGGTACTGGAAGACTTCCTCCGTGTTGCCACCGAGGAGTGAGAAAGGGAGGGCCACAATAGCAAGGACGGTGCCCCCTACAGTTGCAACAAATCCCAGAGGCCTGACCAACACGATATCAGCGGCCATCCTGATGCCTTTTTCCTCGTCATGTTGATCCTCTGCCAGTGCAGCAGATCCGAATGGGACGAGTCCCAGGCCCACGATCAATAAAAAAACCATAAATTGCTTCGTTATTTTACACATTTACGTTTAACCCTATCATAAAGAGTTACTGACTTCTCCCATATTTTCTTCTAACCCCATCATCGGGTATGCATCCATATTATCTATTGTATGCTCCTTTATAAAATTTTTCAACATAGATGTCTGTTTCTTCGTTAGCTCACCAAATTTTACACCGTGTCGCCTCATTGTAATGGGGCTGAAGGGAGATTTATTGGCAATCTGAAAATCAGAAACTGTCTTAAACTGTATTTTTTTCATATAAAGACCCTTATAGGCCAACAGGATGTCCAGCTCAAATGCACTATCGGCATTGCCTCCGCCCGCAATATAATTAAATGCAAGTCCTCCCATGCTGATATCCATAATTTGTCCTAATTGCCTGTCCTGGTCCCTTAGCACTGCAAATGCTATGTCTTGCACTTGAAAGCGTCTATATTTTCTTCTTTCAATTTGCCCTCTACTGTCCATTTTTTTACCTCTCTTTATAAAAGGAACCATAAATACGATTACGAAGCAATTTTACAATTTAGTCCTCCGGGAAAACCTTGTCTTTTTCAGAGAGCTTATACCCAAAGGCCAGTATAATCTTCCTCTTTGTTTCCATCCGGCAACTTTTCCCTTTCTCAACTCTGTCCATGGTCAAGGGAGAAACACCGGCTTTCCGAGCAAGCTCTGCCTTACTCATAAGACGCTCTTCTCTGATTTTTTTTACCAGATTGTGACCCAATTTGTTCTCCCTCCAGTGTTTGATCATCACAATATATTTAAATCAAATTATATGTAATTATACATATATAATAATATTTGTCAAGCACTTTTTTATAAATTAATTGTGATTTATATAATTTATATATATGTAGTATACTCAAGAACGATTAATACTATATGTTGTATTTTTTCTGACACTTAGCCGTTGGTGAATATACAGGCAAGGGAGCAAAACACAGCAGCAATTCTATATTTCTGCTTTTGAAAGTATTGATGTACATAGCGGAAGGCGCGGGGATTTCTTTAATCGTGCTGGAAGAGGAATTCTCTTAGTCCGTTGCGGTAAATGAATGATTTGACTGATTTTAGGGGAGCCATCATACCAAGCACATTCCGGTTCTGGCGTTTCCGCAATGGAAGGTCCAGATGTGGTTGAGGACGGAGGTACAACCGGAACCCATCTCCGATCACGAAGGCATTTACAACTTGCTGAACCTCACTCTCACCCGGGACAAACACTACAACCTTACCACCCGGCTTTAGCAGGGTGTAACAGATCTCAGCCAGCCTTCGTGCCTCACGCTCTTCAAGCCGATCCGCCAGTTCCCAAAGGAGAATCCCATCGAAGCTCTGAGGAGGGTAGTCCAGATGACGCCATGCCCGGCTTGGGGGTAGACCCTTACGGCGGTCCCTGTCCATACGGAGAAACATGTCGCAAACATAGAGCCTTTTCACTCTCCTGGAAAGGAAAACGACGTTTTCTCCGCAGACCGGCCCTATGTCCAGGACCTGCGTATCCTTCCGCCGCTCAAGGTATTCGGCAAAAAGGCGCAGAACATTGCTGGTGTAATAAACCTGTGTAGCATCAGAGTCCGGGTGCTCTTTAGGCCGCTCGGCAAAGGTGGTAAAAGTGGCCAAAGGTTATTTCCCCTTGTCTCCCTCGCTAACCAGGGGGATTGGCTCCTTACCTGGTGCTGAGGCAACCGAATTATTTGGCTTACCAACTGGTTCCATTTTCTTCTTGGAATCCCGCTCCACCTCGATAACCGCCTTAAGGTATGCACCGTCTTCCACGGATATTCGTTTGGCCTTGATCTCACCACTAAAATCAGCATCCTTTGTAATGTCAACCCTGTCAAGGGCCTTTATATTGCCCTTTAACTGACCGCTGACGGTCACATTGCCTGCACGGATCTCGGCCTCCACCTTGCCCTTAGGACCAACAGTAAGGTGGAACTTTTCCAGCTCAATGCTGCCCCTCACCGTGCCTTCAATGACCAGGTCTTCGCTTCCCTCGATGCCCCCCTCAATAGCAACCTGCTTGCCAATAACTGTTTTTCCTGTCGCTGAGACATGGCTGGGGGCAGGATCTATGATATCGTTCTCGCTCATTGTCCTTTTCAGCATTCCCATTCCCTCTTTAAAATGTTAAAATTTATTTTATTATAAATTAACTTATAGTAACCTAATGGTAATTTAATGTCAAGGAAAGAGACATATAGCGCTAAATTTGTTCTTTTATGCAAATTAATCCCTTGATCCCCCAATTCATATTTTCTAAATTGGTTCCCCGCTCATCTTCACTAAAAGCGGGATCTTTGCTACAATACAATCGGCACGTCCGGGTTAAGAGACAGGAGTAAAATAGAATTATGGAACCATATAAAAATTGCCTTTCTTTGACGCGTAAATTGATATCTTTTAATACTGTCAATCCACCTGGTCAGGAGCGCGATTGTGCAGAATACCTCGCCAAGTTGTTGGAAGACGGAGGATTCAAGGTCACGCTTTACGAGTTTAGTGAAAGAAGAACGAGTCTCATTGCACAAATAGGAAGTTACGGGGACAAAGCTCCAATTTGTTTCGCCGGACACATGGATACCGTACCTCTTGGAGGAAATCGCTGGGAAAAGGACCCTTTCAGTGGCGAAGTTAATGGGGACAAAGTGTTTGGAAGAGGATCTTCTGATATGAAAGGGGGCCTTGCCGCGATGGTCGTAGCGGCGCTGCGTCTGGCAAATATAGCAAACAGAAAGGCCGGGATAACCCTTGTCTGCACTGCCAGTGAAGAAACAGGCTGCCAGGGAGCGCGTCATCTTGCCAAACTTGGCAATGCGCTGAGAGAGGCTGGGGCGCTTCTTATTGGTGAGCCGACTTCGAACTATCCCCTGGTTGGGCACAAAGGTGCTCTCTGGCTTGAAGTCAGCACATCCGGTGTCACAGCGCACGGCTCCATGCCGGAACAGGGTGAAAATGCCATTTACAAGGCTGCACAGGTTGTGACCCGGCTTCAGGCATACAAATTTGACATTTCTCCTCACCCACTGCTTGGCGCCCCAACTCTCAACGTAGGAACAATTTCAGGCGGAATGAATATAAATTCTGTTCCCGACAGGGCTGTTATCGGCGTTGATATCCGCACGATTCCCAATCAAAGGAATAGGGACGTTTACGAAAACTTGCAATCTTATCTGGGGCAAGAAGTGGAAATAGAGCGGATAGTAGACGCCGGAAGCATCATAACGGAACCCGAGCACGAATGGGTACAAGAGGTGTTCGATATAATGGAACCATTTTGCAGGAAACGTCCTGTAGCACGCGGAGTCACTTATTTTACTGATGCTTCTGTGCTCACACCCGCTTTTGGAAATCCACCAACATTAATCCTCGGTCCAGGAGAGCCCGCAATGGCACATAAGTTGGACGAGTTCTGTTATATTTCGAAAATCGAAGAAGCCGTTGAAGCATATGTGGAAATCGGGAACAAATGGTGTGGGTAATATTGCTGGGTCTGGATATGTTATAAATACTTGTAGCCGTTCACGGGTTCAAAGGTTCAAGGTTGCTTTTTTGACGGATTTCAAAAAAATTTGACAATATTTTATGTTTTCTGACTGGATTTTTCTGTAGTGTAAAGATAACTATATAAAATATTTAATTATATTGCTGACGCATCAATATGGCAAGAGTTTTGCATTTGTGAAGTTCGGAATATGCAGGCACTTTACGGACTGCGGGTTACAACGCTTGCGCAGTTAGTTACGAGTTGTTCACAGGCCAGGAAATAATATAGGAGGCTGTCCGAGAATGGCTTCGTAACGAGAGGGGGGCATTTTACATGCCACCGTTATTGGTGGGGTATAAAATGCCACTCTACAAGAAACGAACCCGAACTTATTGAGAAATTACCAGATAGCCATAATATCAAGATTATTTTCCCCAGCTTGGCAAGCAACTTGCGTTGCATTTTATAAGATAGTATTTTTTTAATTCATACCTGAATCTTGCATCAAGTATCGTATATCGTAGCGAGGTGCAGAAAGCGTTGTGTTTACCCGCAGGCATATTACCTATATGGTGAGGATCAAAATCATGAAACGAGCTTTAAAGGCAAAGCGCTTCAAGCCGTAGTAGATAGTTGGTGCAAAATTCAGGTAATAAACCATCAAAAAAATTGTGAGGGAAGAAATGAAAAAAATTTTGTTTTATCTTTTGTTAGTGATCATGCACGGTTTTTATCTAAGTAATTGTTTTGCAGAGCAAGACCTTCAGGTTTTGACCCCGGACCGTCAGGCTAAAGTAGCCTATCAGGTTGTTGAACAGAATAAGTTACTGATCTCAGCCCTGGATCCTGACGATAATCCGATCCTGGGACTTAAAGCAGAAGACTTTGATATCATGATAGGAACAAAGAAGGCGAAAATACTCTCTATTGAACCTCTTGAGACCAGCAAGGAAATTCCACTCAACCTTGTCCTCATCGTGGATAATTCCTACTCTATGAAAAAACGCAAAGCGGTGGAACCTCTTATTTCTGCTATAGAAGAATTTCTTAAAATAATACGCCCCATGGACAATGTGCACATGGTTGTTTTTGACAAAAAACCCGACTACAAACTTCATGAACACTCATTACACGCCAAGGCTTTTCATTCCAAGTATACCCACGAACTCATGAAATTCATCAGGAACAGCTTTGATGACGGGTTGGCCACTGAAACCTTCTTATACGAAGCCATGGTTGCAGGACTTGATCTAATCCATAAGATGCCGGAAAAGGGTAACAAAATTTTTGTGGTCTTCTCGGATGGCGAGGATATTAACAGCGCATTCAAGAGCGCAGTAGTTGAGTCTGAAGCAAAAGGAATACCAAATTTTGAGGCGTACTCTGTAGACTATATGCCGGGAAAGACCATGAATCCTTTTCTAAAATCTTTTGCCGAGGCACACGGTGGCCGTGTCTGGAAAGCCACTTCAGCGACAGAACTTATGCCTATTTTTAAGGCCTTTTCCACCACCCTGCTCCATCGCTATATAGTGACTTATAGAGTCCTCAACCCTCCCCAGGGAACAGTGACTCTGGAACCTGCTGAACTGAGTTTTCGCATGCTCACCATGACAGATGGCACTCCAATACTAAACAATGTCTTCTTCGAGACGGGCAAAAGTAAAATACCTGAAGAGTATGTTCTTTTTGCGGACAGTGCCCAGGCACAATCCTTCGATGAAAAAGCCCAGAGAGGTGCGTTGGAACACTATTACAATATCCTTAATATTATTGGCAAACGCTTGACTCAAAACCCGACCGCTCAAATTCAAATCATAGGCTGTAATTCCGGTATTGGTGTGGAGGAGAACAATCTCGACCTTTCACGGCAACGGGCAGAAGCTGTGAAAACGTATCTTAGCGATGTTTGGGGAGTAGATTCCCAGCGTCTAAACGTGGAGTCACGGAATTTGCCGGCGAATGCTTCATCACTGGACGCTATGGGCGGCAGTGCAGAAAATCAACGGGTGGAGATAAAATACGATTTATTAGAGATGCAAAGGGATGCTGCCGGCGAATTCGTCGCGGAAATTAATAAAATGGGTGAAATCAAGATCCAGCCTCACATAGTGGCTGAATATGGCGTTGCCAAGTGGGAACTGACGGTTTTGGGAGATGATCAGCCTATCAAAACCCTGAAGGGGACTGGTGAACTGGAACCATTTTATTCTATTTCCCTGAATGACCTCGGTAGAGAAAAACTAACTAAATTTGATAATCTTCAGGCACGTATCAAAGTGATAGATATTTATAATGATACACATGAAACTGAGACGGCTCTATGTCCTGTTACTGTTTCGAAGGAACAAGTCATACACGAACTCATAGGCTCGCCGTATGGGCAGGTATCCATAGAACCAGAAACGGTGACCATTGAGGAGCTGACCACCATCGATAGTTCGCCACTGCTAAACTATGTGTTTTTCGACACCGGCAAAAGCGAAATTTCCGAACGCTATTCCGTTTTAGGGAATCAGGCCGAAACCAAAAAATTCTCGGAAAGTAACCTAAGGGGCGCAATGGAGAAGCACCTTCAGGTGCTTAACATTATAGGGAAACGCCTTGTAGAGTTTCCCGAGGCCCACATAAATATAGTGGGCTGTAACTCCAATTATGGAGTGGAGAAAGATAAAATCGATCTTTCACGGAGTCGAGCTGAAGAAGTCCGTGCGTATTTGAGGTATATATGGGGAATAAATCCATCAAGAATACATATCGAGGCACGTAACTTACCGGCTGTTCCGAGTACAAAAAGCCTGAACGAAGGGCGGGTAGAAAATCAACGCGCAGAAATCTATTCTGACCTTCCCACCATACTTGAACCCATAAAGAGCACCTATGTGGAAGAGACGAGCGACACAAAGGAATTCCGGATCTCACCACAGATCCAGGCCGGTTATGGTATTACAGATTGGGAAATACAATTGATAGGTGATGGGTCTCTAATGGGTTCTGTAAAAGGGAAAGGAAACCTTAACCCCTCTTATACCTTTGATCTCAAAACTATTGGCCTTGGAAAGGTAGGATCTTGCAGGGAGATTGCGGCGGGCATTGAGGTAACGGACAAAAAGGGCCAGACTTACCAGGATGTTGCTGCTGCAACGTCTTCTGTCAGATTCATAAAGAGAGAAGAGCGTGTTGCCCAGAAAATGGGATATAAGGTCCTGGAAAAATATGCCTTGATACTCTTTGACTTCAACAGCTCTGATATAAAAGAACGTAATAAGGCCATCGTTGGCCAGATCATCGAGAGAATGAAGCAGTTTCCAGCAGCCGATGTGAAGGTTGTGGGACATACTGATAATATTGGTAAAGAGGAATACAATTTAAAGCTCTCAGAGAGACGGGCAAAGGCCGTTTACGAACAGATTTTGGCTGGAGGAATGGCAGCAGGTGAAAGACTTACCTACGCGGGTGCAGGCCCCCTCAATCCCATTTATGACAATAGCCTGCCTGAGGGCCGGGCACTCAACCGGACTGTGACTGTTTCCCTTGAGTATGAGAAGAAAGAGTAATGTAGAGCTGTCAGTACGATTTCAGGTAACATCTCAATAAGTACGGGCATTCCGACTGTCTCCCCCTTTTGCAAAGGGGGATTGAGGGGGATTTTCTTGATGCAACCCGAATTTATTGAGAAATTAACTTCAGTATTCCACAGAAGGAAACAATTTGCGGTCGGTGTGCGGCAAAAACAGCGCCGCGATATATTCATCCATAAATGGTTGATAAACGGAGAGCTCGATATTGGTCATGGATTTTGAAATATTCATGCATTTTTCAAGGGCTGCTTCCGAAAGAAGGCACATACGAGCACCGGTTAGTGAACTGTTCCCGATAAATTGTATCTTTTCCCGTTGGATATCCGGCAACAGACCAATGGCAATGGCCTTTGAAATGTTCAGATAGCTACCAAATCCGCCGGCAACGTAAAAATTGTCTATCTGGTCAAATGTCAACCCGATATAGTCCGCCAGGGACTTGATAGCCGCAAAAACAGCCCCCTTGGACTTTATCAGATTGTCAATATCGGATTCTGTAATAACAATGGCCTCTTCGCTTTCTGTCTCATGGGCATGGGCAATGATATAGTATGCTATATTGTCCTCAACACCAATTCTGGCATCGTCTCGATTCCTGTGGAACTTCCCATCCGCTCCAGTAATACCATTTTTAACCAATTCATAAATACAGTCGATCAAGCCGGAACCACATATTCCCCTCGGTTTGGCGTTGCCTATTGTCTGGTATTTAACCTCACCGTTCGTTATCTCCACTTTTTCAATAGCGCCCTTTGTCGCCCGCATCCCGCATCGAGTTCCACCCCCTTCAAAAGCAGGGCCTGCCGAGGCTGAACAACAGACCAGCCATTCATTATTGCCAATAGCAATTTCACCGTTGGTCCCGATATCAATGAGCCCCTTTACCTCCGGATTATCGGCGATACCGCACGACATCACTCCGGACACGATATCTCCGCCCACATAGGAAGCGACGTTTGGAATGGTCTGCAACACCCCATTGGGATGGATGTGAATGCCGATATCCTTTGCCAAAATGAGTGGATACACATCAGCCGTAGGCACATATGGATCCAGCCTTATGGAGCAAGGGGTGAGCCCTAACAAGAAGTGGCCCATGGTTGTATTACCAGCAGCCACAATAACATTAATTTCTTCTAAGGAAATGCTATTGTCACCAGCCAGCTTCTCTATAAGCTGGTTGATGTTGTTGACAACAGACTCATGCAAGGGGTGCAGGCCTCCCTTTCCACACGCATAAATCATTCTTGATATGACGTCTTCCCCGTAGCTGGCCTGCATATTGTGTGTACCTTCAACGCCAACCACCTCCCATGAATTGATATCCACCAGTTGGGCCACGACGGTAGTGGTGCCCACATCAATGGCCACTCCGTAATTATGGGCCGTCGTGTCGAGAGGATCTATCTTAAGAATACGATACCCATTTCTGTCCTTGGCCACAGTGACTGTTACTTTCCACTCATTCTCACGCAGCTTATCGGACAGGTGCTGCAGGCAGTCTAAAGGGACCTCAAAGGAATGCCAGCCAAACCGTTTCCTCAGTTCTCTATATATTCGCTCGATATCTGCAATATTGTCTTCAAGGGTAGGAGGGGGGAGTTCAAGATATATTTTACTCACAAGAGGTATTGCCCCGACCTCACCGTATGCCTCAGTGGCCCCTTCGGTCATGATCTGGGACTCTTCCATCCTCGATTCAGGCGGAATCATGATTTCAAGATCGTCATTGATTTCTGTCTGGCAGGCCAGTATGTAACCTTTTTCTATTTCCTCGTCAGAAAAAAAGGCCTTTGCATGTTCTTCCGCTTCTGCAATCCCGCTGGTTACCTGAACCCGGCACTGGCCACAGACGCCCTCCCCTCCGCAGAGATTTTTGATAAACACCCCGGCCTTTTGAGCAGCCTCTGCGATCAGGGTAGCTTCTTCCACTTCAACAGACAAATTATCGGGCAGAAATTTGACAGTGTACGTTTTCATAGAAATTTTCTCCGGTTATCACTTTGGTATTTTGATACTCGTAACAAAAACGTTAATTGATTCTTTTTTCTGTAAAATATCATGTAATAGGTCAGGTTTTAAACTCTGTTTCTTCGTGTTTTCACATTCAATATTCGATGTTGGACGTTCGATGTTCGATGTTCATTTTTTTCAGTAAACCTTCCACAGTCCCCCGGCGGACATCAATTGGTTCCATAGTGATACTTATATAACACTGTTGGGCAAATTGTGAAATAAAATTTCACTTGCTAAAGAACCTTCAATACATTAAGCCATCCTGGCCTATCGGATACGGCTGAATCAACAGCCCCTGTTGATCCGAGCACTTTCACAACACCGGTTCTCTTCACCTCCTCAAGCATCGCGCCAAACGCCCTGAAATCATCTTTTCCGGTTGCCAATACCTCATCCCGCAATTGCTGGCGCGCCTCTTCCGTATCGTGGGAAAGATATCGGAGCAAAGATGTGTATCCCTTAGTGTCCGGGAGCATATGCGCATCCAGGTCCCCGATAGCACCTATGATGCTTTTGGTCAACTCTTGATCGTCAAGCTCCATATCACGAAGAAAAGCGGCTGTGTTATCAAATGCCTCAATAGTTTTAATAAGGTTGGGATCGCGGTATGAGACAAAGGTGAGTACACCCGAAAGGCGGTCAAAAAGGCAAAAAGCCCCGTAGGCTCCGCCCTGCACGCGAACCCGATCCCACAGATATGAATTACGCAGATAACGGGTTATGACCAATGCCGAACCATGAAATCGGTAACCAAGTTCATAGAGATTTGCTCCCTTACCCACGTAATTTACCTGGGAAGGGATGGTCATGCCTTCAAAAAGAGAGGTTTCTTTGATCGCCCAGTCCGCTACAGCGACGGGAGCATCAGGCATGGCTTCCAGAGTCTGATGGATCTGCCGTTCAAAACCGGGCCAGCTTTTTTTGTCCAGGGTGACGTTGAGAATCATGGCCCTTCGGTTAACAAGAAGCCGGCGTATTTCCTCAAGAACGGCGAGGACATCGGGCCAGCTTTTTTCTATCATACCTATAAGTTCCCTTAGAAAAAAGAGGTGGCTTATCCCACCAATCTGTTCTGCGGCCCAGTTGGACTCACCAAAGTGGGCCCTGAGGCGCAAGTTCACCACTTGATGTCCTGCCGGGACCAACTTTTGTTCGGTCCTGGCCTTTTCCTCAAGAATCATTTGTTTAAATCGCTCTTTATTGTCCAGACGAACTGTGAGAAGTACATCACGCAGGATATCCATCAAAGGCCCTGTCTGACTCACCATGGCCTTTGCCCGAAGGAAAAGCCAGGCTGTGCTTTGTCTGGCATTTTTCACCGTTGAGATGAACGATTGAGGCCTGATCCCTCCTGTTTTCCGGCTTATACGTTGAGTGAGTGTGACAAAATCCTCTTTCTCGGTTCCCATTTCAACGAGCGCTCGCCCAAAAAGTGGCACATATGGAAGGTATTTATCCGGCAAGGCATGAATATTAAGCCCCAGGTCTAAGTAGGCAATGCCATTGGTGAACAGGTCGTGAAACAGAACTGGTGTTCCTTGCCGTTCCAAACGCGCCAGTGGGATGGTCTTGTTTTCTCTTTTCAGGTCCGCAATTTTCAATACAGGGATACTGGCCAGGGCATCGGGGGCATCGGGGGTTTCTTGCAACCGCTTAAGCTTGATAGTGTTATCCGCCACTTCACCGAGTTGATCCGGACTCATGCCTGCACGTGCCTTTGCCAGACGATCCTTTTCAGATGCTTCTTCCCTTTCACCCAAGACAGGGTCCGGCTTGAGTATCAAGGTGGTGCGGTGGGGGTTATTCAGGAAAAAACGATAAATCATCTCCTCGAAAATGGCGCTGTTCGCCTGCAAACCGGATTTTATCTTCCCGAGAGGCGCTTCAAAAGCAAGCAGGGCCAGGGGATCGCTATCATAAAGCCAGGTGGTTAGAGACCTGAGCATAAGGTTAAGCCCCTGGGGGAAATGCCCGGAGTTGTTCTCCCTCAATCTGAACTCGATGGTGTTGACCGCGGCCTCCACTGTTCGGGGATCGATTCCTTTTTCGGTCAGGGTGGTCAGCGTTTCCATGATAAGGGCCTCGATTGCCTCCGAATTTTCGATTTCAATACCTTTAAGCCCGGTGGAGAAATAAATCTGCCGCAGTTCGCTGCCCAGGCCCTCCCCCGCAATATCTTCTCCCAGGCCTGAATCGATGAGTGCCTTGCGAAGCGGAGAGGCCGGCATACCCAGCAGGATATACTCCAGCATACGCAGGGAAAAATTTGTCTTTGGATCCATGGTTTCGGACATCAACCAGTTGAGAGTGATCATGCCCTTTGCCGGGGCGGTTTCTTCCTTTCCCACCATAAAGGGATGAACAAAACGCCTGGATTTCTCAAATGTAGTCTGCATCCGGATTGCAGAATCAATTTCAATGGCATCGAAATCCATCAGGTATGAGTTTACAAGCCTGAGTCGCTCGTCATGGTTATCATCCCCGTAAAAGTAGATTCGTGCGTTGGAAGGGTGATAATATTTTCGATGAAAGGCCAGGAATTGCTCAAAGGTGAGGTCCGGTATGTGTCTTGGGTTTCCACCGGAATCAAAACCGTAGGTATTGTCCGGGAAAAGTGATTGCAAGGATTTTTCGGAAAGCACATTGTCAGAGGATGAATAGGCCCCCTTCATTTCATTAAAGACAACACCCTTGTAAGAAAGAAGGCCATCGGTGTTTTCCAGTTCATAGTGCCAGCCCTCCTGCTGGAAGACAAAGGGGGTCAGATTCGGGTAGAACACCGCATCGAGGTATACATCAATAAGATTGTAAAAGTCCTGAAGATTCTGACTGGCCACAGGGTAGCAGGTTTTATCCGGGTATGTGAAGGCGTTTAAGAAAGTTTGAAGAGATCCTTTCAAGAGCTCCACAAAGGGTTCTTTCACCGGATATTTTCGTGAACCACACAGAACAGAATGCTCTAAGATGTGGGCAATTCCCGTTGAATCCGATGGAGGCGTGCGGAAAGTTATACCAAAGACCTTGTTCTCATCTTCATTTGAAAGGGACAAAAGCTCCGCACCGGTTTTTTCGTGACGGTAAAACCTGGCGTGTGTTTTCAACTCACTGATAAACTGCTCCCTTTGCAGTTGAAAGCCATGGATGATTGTCATTTTTCCCTCCTACGAAATGCAATATGGTATGATTTGGCTAACTTTATGGCAAGTGCTTTTTTTTCATCGGGGTCTTAGATATTGGGTCGTTTTTTCTTGACATACTATATGTTGTGGGTAAAAATGGAGTTTCTTGCATTTTCAATGCACAGTTATCGTATCTCTAAGACACAGGGTTTATGGTCTATTGGCGTTAAATTCTTAGTCTCTTTTTATGGAAACTGTAATCATTAGAGAAATAAAGTCAAATAAAGAATATTTGGGGGGTTTTAAAAAAAGATGATCGAGGAACAAAAAGGAAAAATTCTGGTTACAGAAGAAGGGAGCTTCGATCTGACTGCCTATAGATGGGATGATCATAGGTTTTCGGATCTCTTACTCAGAGATAACAGCATCGGTGCTGACCAAGCCATGGACATCAGCCGGTTCTTGCGCAAAGAGATCGCCAGACTCGAGGCTCACACCATCACCATGCCGGTTATAGAAAAAATTGTTGAGGCCAAGTTGTTGGAATATGGCCTTACAAAACCATTACCTTTTCATCTGGATAGATCCGTTTTCGTAAAAAAGGACCCGGTGCTTTCCGAAAACGCCAGAAGGGTTCTGGAAAAGAGATACCTGAAGAAAGACCGCAAGGGCAAGGTTATCGAAACCCCGGAACAAATGTTCAGAAGGGTAGCCCATCATATCGCGAGGGCGGAGAAAAAGTATGGAGATGAAGACCATGTAAAAAAAATGGAGGAGATATTTTACACCCTGATGGCTGAGGCCAAATATTTGCCAAACTCTCCTACCCTTATGAACGCTGGACGCAGACTGGGTCAATTGGCAGCCTGCTTTGTGCTGCCAGTTGAGGATAGTATGGAGGGGATTTTTGATGCCCTAAAGAACGCCGCGCTTATCCACAAATCAGGAGGCGGAACCGGATTCTCCTTCTCGCGTCTAAGGCCGAAAGAAAGCAAGGTGGGGACAACGGGTGGTGTGGCCTCGGGGCCTGTCTCTTTTATGAAGATCTTCAACACAGCCACCGAGCAGGTCAAACAGGGAGGCACCCGCCGTGGGGCCAACATGGCCATCCTGAGAGTGGATCACCCGGACATCATGGAGTTTATCTACAGCAAAAAGATTAACAAGGAATTGAATAACTTCAACATCTCTGTCGCCGTAACAGACAAATTTATGGAAGCAGTGGAGCAGAAAGGAAATTATGATCTGATAGATCCCAGGGATAATAAAAAGGTTGGAGAACTGAATGCCGACGAAGTCTATCAGGCCCTGGTGAAACAGGCGTGGGAAAATGGGGACCCTGGCATTATCTTTTTGGACAGGATTAACAGAGACAATCCGACTCCGGAATTGGGTGAAATTGAAAGCACGAATCCATGTGGTGAGCAGCCGCTGCTTCCCCTTGAGGCATGTAATCTTGGATCCATTAACCTGGCCAAATTTGTGATTGAAAATGATGAAGAGCCTGCCATCGATTACGAAAGTTTAAAGGAGGTCGTATGGTGGACCGTCCGGTCTCTCGACGACACGATAGACATGTCCAAATACCCTCTTCCGGAAATTGAAAAAATGGTGAAAGGAAATCGCAAAATTGGCCTGGGCGTCATGGGATTCGCCGATATGCTGTTTCAACTGAAAGTGCCTTACAACTCAGAAAAAGCGCTTGAGATAGCCGAGAAGATGATGGGATTCATCCAGGAAGAATCCTATGAAGCATCCAAATATCTGGCTGATGAAAGAGGTGTTTTTGAAAATTTCGACAAAAGCGTTTTTAAGAATCATGAAGGCTGTACTTATAGAAATGCCACCACAACCACAATAGCGCCTACCGGTACTTTGAGTATTATTGCAGGCTGTTCCAGCGGCATCGAGCCATTATTTGCTCTCAGCTTTGTCAGACACGTAATGGACAATGATGAACTTCTGGAGGTGAACCCATACTTCGAAAACGTAGCCAGGGAAAGGGGCTTCTATAGTCGAGAACTTATGGATACCATTGCCCGGAAGGGGACTATAAGGGACTTGGAGGAAATACCTGAGGACGTGAGAGAGGTATTTGTGACGGCCCACGATGTGTCTTCAGAATGGCACATTCGTATGCAGGCCGCCTTTCAGAAGTTTACAGACAATGCTGTTTCAAAAACTGTCAATCTCCCCAGGGATGCCACGGCTGAAGACGTGTTAAAGGTCTATAACCTTGCCAATGAATTGAACTGCAAAGGCGTTACCATTTACAGGGACGGGAGCAGAGATAATCAGGTGCTTTCGATTGCGGTCCAGGACAAAAAACAAGAGGCATTCATGACGGCTGTAAAAGAGCGGCCCGAGACCCTTGAAGGCTTTACCACCAAGATGGGCACCGGTTATGGGAACCTGTATGTGACGGTGACCGAATATGAAAACCGGCCCTTTGAGGTTTTCGCGACCATTGGCAAGTCAGGAAGGTCCACGACCGCCAAGACAGAAGCTATTGGCCGCCTTGTCTCTCTCGCCCTCAGATCGGGAGTGAGGGTGGAAAAAATTGTTGGACAGTTAAAGGGTATTGGTGGCGAGTCTCCCGTGTTTCAAAAAGATGGACTGATTCTATCCATCCCGGATGCCATAAGCCGTGTCCTTGAGAGAAGATATCTTGATACCGATTCTAATAAAAAGCGTCATAAATATGAAAATAGCCTTTCAGGAGAAACCTGCCCGGAATGCGGGCAGACCATCAGTTTTGAAGAAGGATGCATGACCTGTCACTTCTGCGGCTATACCAAGTGTGGGTAAGTCATAAAGTTATCCCTCCAGGCAGCACCCATAGTAAAAAAAGCCAGGTCCAATGGACCTGGCTTTGCTTTTTTCCCCTAAAAAGCGGTAAGCAGTAAGGATTATGCAGTAAGCACCGTTCAGATTCGTAAGTCTCCGCTACTTACTGTCTTCTCCCTGCTATCTACTGAATTAATGGCTGGGGGACGAGGATTCGAACCTCGGTTAGCGGGGCCAGAACCCGCCGTATTACCCCTATACGATCCCCCATCCGGGCACAAATTTAACAATTTCCACAAAAAAGTCAAGAGAAAAACCGGATTTCACCGCAGAGACGTAAATTTCCAATATCATTCAACCACTTTCCAGCACCGGGCCATATGGTTTTCGCCGGCCTCACAGAAACTGACCTCTTCTCTGCGGCAACGGTCTTCTACCATTGGGCATCTTCCCTGGAACTTACAGCCTGGCGGCGGATTAAAAGGGCTTGGGACATCCCCTCTAAGGGTTTGTCTTTCACGCCGGTCATCCGGTTCAGGGGTAGGAATGGATGAAAGTAATGCGCGGGTATAAGGGTGCAGGGGGTTATCGTACAGGGCCTCTGCCGGCCCATATTCCATAATATGTCCCAAATACATGACGGCAACTGTATCACTGATATAACCCACTACATTCAAGTCGTGGGAAATAAAGAGGTAACTCAACCCTAATTGGTTTTGCAATTCCTTAAGAAGATTGATGATCTGGGCCTGAATCGAAACATCAAGGGCAGAAACAGGTTCATCACATACGATCAATGAAGGCTCTACACTCAAGGCCCGGGCAATACCGATGCGTTGACGCTGACCCCCACTAAATTCATGGGGATAGCGATCTGCACCTGAAGAGGACATTCCCACCATCTCGAGAAGCTGATTAACACGTCTTTTGCGCTCAGCATGCCCCCTTAACCCTAAGGTTCGAAGGCCCTCTTCAATGGTTTGGCCTGCGGTCATCCTGGGGTTGAGGGAACCAAAAGGGTCCTGGAAGATGATCTGCATTTCTTTTCGCAAAGTTTTCATCTTACTCTGAGAAAGATCGTTGATATTCTGACCCCGATAAGTAACCTTTCCCCCATCCAGGTCCAGAAGATTCAGAATTACCCGGCCTACAGTGGATTTGCCGCACCCACTCTCACCCACAAGTCCCAGGGTCTTTCCCCGTTTAATTTCAAAATCCACACCATCAACGGCCTTTATCCACCCGATGACATGCTGAAAGAAGCCCCTCCGCACCGGGAAGTATTTTTTTATAGCCTGGACATTGAGTATGGTGTTGTTACTGGCCATTGGTCATTTGCTATTGGTGAAATTAATAAAAGACTTACGTCTAAACTCCGCAATAAATTTGGAATTTATCAGTAATGATTTTATCATATTTATCATGCCTGAATCCACACGTCCAACGCCTAATACCATAAGCTGTCAGCTATCAGCTGAAAATAACACAGGACAGCGACTCAGGTGTCCATCCCTGCAGTCACACATTTCAGGGAACTGGCTCCGGCAAATTCCTGTGGCATATTCACACCTTGGATGAAATGGGCAGCCACTCGGTTTATAGGCGGGATCTGGTACAGCTCCAGGTATGCTGTGAAGTGTGCTTCCCCGTTTTTTAAGGCTGGGGAGTGATGCAAGAAGCCCCTGGGTGTATGGATGACAGGGATTATGAAAAATGTCATGGGCACTACCCTGCTCTACTATGTTACCCGAATACATAACGTAGATGCGGTCGGCAATATTGGCAACCACACCGAGATCATGGGTAATGTAAACAAGGGACATATTTCGTTTTTCCTGTAGCTCTTTAAACAGATCCAGTATCTGTACCTGGATGGTTACATCGAGGGCGGTAGTCGGTTCATCGGCAATAACCAGGTCGGGGTTGCAGGCCAGGGCCATGGCAATCATCACTCTTTGCCTTTGCCCTCCACTCAGTTGGTGCGGATAATCATTCAAACGATTTTCAGGAGACGGGAT
>MVDB01000179.1 GCA_002050025.1 Desulfobacteraceae bacterium 4484_190.2 | reverse complement strand
GATAAACTTGACAAATATGGCAATATCCACATTGTCAAAATCAATAGTTACATAAGGCTTGCCCACAGTTGATTTTTTTGTGGTTTTCTTATCCCTGGTGATAACCTTTTTATTAACAACCTCTTTATTGATAACTTTTTCCCGAGGCCTGGCCTTAAGAGGTTTCTGTGTCTTCGGTTCTGTTTCTGAACTGGTAGTAGTTACTCCTTCCTCCCCTGTAACACGGGCTCCCATTACAGCAGGGCTACTTAGAAATCCCCATATACCCACACACAGGAGGCAGCAAACTAATTTTCCAGTCTTCTGTTGCAAATTATTCCAGTCCATATATTCCTTCATCTGTAGGTTCTCTCTAGTACCCATCCATAAATGGCTATTTTCCGTAATCTCTGCGTCAAATTCGGATTTTAATCCTCGAAATACTACAATGTATTCCTGTGGTTAAAATCCTCACCTTCCTTGATCTTGCGAAAACTATCTCATTTCTGGATGGATACTACTTAATTATATCCCTAAACTCAGGGGCTCTCCTAACATTATTCAGATCAGCATCTTTTTGAGCCCATTTTCTAACTGACCGGTCCATGGAAACTGCCTTTTTAAGGTGCGAAAGGCTTTTGGATACCTCGCCTTTGATTGCGAAAACACATGCAAGGTTATAATAAGGGTCAACATCCGCCGGTTTTAGCCGAATTGCCTTTTCAAGGTTTTTCTGGGCCGCAAAAAAGTTTTTCTCATGCATATATATAACCGCAAGGTTGTTCAATGCATCCACATAACCCGGGTCTATCTTAAGTGCTTCTCCATATAACCGCTTTGCATCCCGCAAGCGGCCTTTCTTATAAAAAACCCTGCCCCTGTCATAATGTTTTTTGGCATCTAAAACTGGTTTTCTGGCCGAGGTTTCTGCTGGCATTTTGTATTTGCGTTCAGGCGCTGCAGGAGGTTGTAGGCATCTTGAATCCAACCATGAATAATATGCAAAAGCAACACAAATAACAATAATCGCTAATGAGATCCACAAAACCGGCCTGCGGGAAAAAGTACCTTTTTTTGTCCTGTCATTAGAAAGGATACCCCTATATTTTCCATGGTGAGTATCTCTTTCCTTCTGTGCCTTGTTCAGGGCCTCATGGATATAACTCATATCAATCCACCATCTGATAGAATAAGGCCCTTGTCCGAAGGCCAACAATCCCATCGGCCATCAGTCCAAAATCCTCCTGAAATTTCATTACCCCGTTAAATGTTGATTCATCATAGACACCTGTAGGGTTCACCATGTATCCTATATCATTCAGTATCCTTTGAATCTCTAACACATCAGGGGTCAGCACCCCCTTCATCAAACGGATACCCTTGTTTTTATAGGGATATACCCACGAAATCTTCTGGTCCCAATACCTGAGAATAAAACCCCTGGCAATGTCATGTTCCTTACCCTCAGAGTCAACGGCAATGGCACCATCACCCTTTACCCTGTGTATTAGAAGATAGCGTGGGGATGTCAGGGATGAAGAAAGAGAATCGGGCAGATGTATCCGAAAAGGCTTTTTGAACATCACGTAATATTCGGGGGCCACATCAAAGGAAAAAAGGCCTAAATTGTCGCCAGTTTCCAGTCTAATGTTGGAGCGGTCAAAGAGACCCGCAAGGCTCGTCTTTTCATCAAGGAATAAATCGTCTGATTTCACTGTGGGTTCAGAAGATACAGGGGTATCATATTCTGCTCTAACTATGGGGATCTGTTCCCTGCCTGAAAAGACGCTTCCAATCTTGTCTCTGAAGTTCCATCCGGCGAGTCCAGCAATGATGATGAGCAAGACCAGTAAAAGCACTACAATAGTGGCTGATTCAGTTCCCCTCCTGTGCCAACTCAACACTGAATGATCAATACCCAGATTTTTACTGAAGTCGTTGATAGCCTTCCCAACCATTCCTTTTGAAATGATATATCCTTCCCTGGCGTATGCAATAAGAAGTGCTCTATCACAAACAGCATTGATCCGTCTTGGGTTACCTTGAGAGTATTTATAGATTTTCCTGAATGCGCCATTTGTAAACCGTACATTGCCACGACCGCCTGCCACCACCAGACGATGTTCCACATATCCCTTTATGTCCTCAAATTCCAAAGGTCTAAGGTCATAACGAACCGTAATCCGCTCATTGAGCTGTCTCAGGGAGGGTGTGGCAAGGAGTTCTGCCAGTTCGTACTGTCCCACAAGCACAATCTGGATCAATTTTTCCTTTTCCGTTTCCAGGTTTGACAGCATTCGTATCTGCTCAAGCACAGTATGAGAAAGATTTTGAGCCTCATCAATCAAGAGCACTGCATTGCCACCCTGGCTGAAGTTATCAAGAAGAAATCGATTGAGCACATCAATATTGTCCTTTTTACTCTCGAGTTCATGTTCCGTTTCAATGTCAAATTCCTGGATTATGGTTTTCAAGAGTTCGTTGTCGGAGATAAATGAATTGAATATCAAAGCGCTCTTTGTCGACGTGTCCAGATGGCTGAGGATGGTACGGCAGAGGGTTGTCTTTCCCGTGCCAACACCGCCGGTAATGGCAATAAAGCCCTTTCTCTCATTAATCCCGTAAAGCAGGTGATCGAGGGCCTCCTTATGATGGGGGCTCAGAAAGAGGTATCGAGCATCTGGTGTTAGATTAAATGGCTTTTCTTTAAAACCGAAAAATGAAGTATACACAGCCTTATCTGAACCTGTAATTCATGGTCTTTGGTTTACCTCTCCGGGTCACTTCGAGTGACACACGAGAACCTGATTTTAATTTTTCATACAACGCCAGCACCTCATCAGGACTATTTATGGGGTCGCCGTTTATCTTTTGTACAATATCCCCGTTTCTAAGCCCTAACTTTGAAAAAATAGAACCGCCTTTAATCCTTGATACCGATAATCCATCGGATTGACCATCTTTAAAGTGAGGACGAATGCGTACTTGAGACATGAGTTTATTAATATCTTTTAGTGAGCTCTGTATATCCTTACGGTTGACCGTTATAGTGGTTCCTCGCTGAGTGGATTTTGAGGGTCCTCGTCTTTTATCTCTTCTTGAAGCAGCGGATTCTTCCATTGTCAGTATTTCATCTTTTGTCCCGACCCTGAGCACCACCTTCTCTCTTAAAATCTTCTTAACAGTTGCGTTCTGCACGCTGTCTCCGATTTTATATAAACCCTGCTTTCTTTTATCTGTTTCCTCAATAACAGCAAAGGCATTCTGCTCATTACCAGTGACTGTACCAAGAAGGGCAATCTTAAGAGACGTGAGTTCAAGGTCTTCAATTTCTTCTTTATTAACATCTTCAGAGGCCTTATCAAGAGAACCAAATAGATTTCGTTTGGTTATTACCTGAAAACTACTCAAGGGGGACCTCTTACTCTCTTCGGCATTCGGGATTTGTTCCATTACTATCTCTTTGGTATTTACCCCTTTTAGTTCTGAAGAGACGACCCTGTAAAAGGTATCTACGCCAATATAAATAACGAGAGATAAGGCAACAATATTTAAGATAGTATAAAATAGCTTTGTCATGTGCTTTATATGAATCTGATTTTGGGATCTGCTGGAGTACCGCGAACGACAAAAGAGAGTTTCCCTTTTCTCAGACGTCGCTTAAAAAGCTTCATAATACGAGGTGCACCGTTTTCACTTTTAAAAAAGCCTTCCAATGGTTCAATGCTCCCCCTTAACGCGAGCCTGCTATTGGAAATATTCTGTTTCAAACCGATAGTGCCCGATAATGTTCCTTTTATCTCTCTTCCTTTTAGTTCAACACGGGTCAGTTTTATTTTTGTCTTTTCAAGAATCATTTTGATCCGGACATCATCAAAGCTTACAGACTCCAGACTAAAAATGGGTTGTAAAAGCTCCACCGACCCATTTGATATTCTCAGATTGGCCTCCCCTGTGCCATTTATCAATAAACTGCCCTGCCCGCTATAGGTGATAATGCCTCCAAGTATCCCTTTCACATTCCGGCCAATCAGGGTAAAAAGATACTCGTAATCATTGATGCGTATATCGCTCAGTTCAATTGATGTAGTAAAAGGGCGCTCAGATGCCTCCCCGCCATTGTCTGAAAAATGAACAGAGCCCTTTATATCTCCTCCATAGGCAAGGCAGTCAAACAAGTATTTTGATTCTCCTTTCAGGAATGACCATAGCCCGGGTCTGATCAGAAGGCTCTCTGCCATAAAGAGAGAAACCCTGGCCTTCAGAAACTTCATACCAAAGGGCAATGAAGGCCGTACCTTTCCAACCAGGACATGGTACCTGGGATTTATCTCATCTGCCGTTGATTGCAGATAATCCTCAAGGGCATCTGAAGGAAAACGGTAATACAGAAGCACAATCATTAGCAGTATCCCGTAAAGGATATAGCCGAGACATTTTTTATGTTTAAATATAGAACGAATCATTGTGACTACTCAGGTTCAAAGTTCAAGGTTAACTGATGAAAACTGCACGATTTACTTAAAGGTCAGCACCTGCAAAATAGTATCCATGTAACCTGATTCTTTTTTATTTTCCTTAATTGAAATCCTTTTTATACTTATGATGTTTTCCGGCGATTCAATACGATAAAGGTATCCAACCAACTGGTTCAGGGTAATTCCCTCTAATTTCATCTCAACCATCGACTCTTTATACGGGCCTGTGCCCTGTGAACTGGACGGTTTCATGTATTTGATATGCCCTTTAAGTTCAGCCTCCCCAGCGGCTTTTTCAAGAAAGGAAAAAAGTGTAAATCCTTTTTTACGCCTGGCAAGGCTCTGTTTTATACCTTGAAAACCTTTCTTGTGAACCTGATATTCAGCCCTTAGTCTCACAATCTCCTTTAGGCTCTCCTCCCTTGCCATGATGCCTCTCTGAATCCGTTTTCGCTCCTCAAAAAAGGGAAAAATTAGGAACTGAAATATTAGAAAGAGAGCAATAGTGCATGCTGCAAACGAAACTAAATATTTTTCTCGTTTTGCGAGTTTCATCATAATCTGTTTTTCCGTTGCAGTTTTATCTCAAATTGAATCCGTTTTCCTGTTCGGTCAAGATTCGCAGAACTGATGGTTACACCAGTAAAATATTTGGAGAGCTCCAGGCCGCTTTTAATACTATCGACTGTGTTAAATGTGTCCGTCTTCCCGCTGATGCGCACGGTTTCCTGATCAATTACCATACGGCTCACATGCACATCCAGTGACTTTGGAATGCGGCCTGAGATATCCTTCAACAGGTCAAGCACCTTGTTGGTTGGATTTGTCCCCGGGATCGCGATATCCGATGTCTTCACCTCATTGACTTTCACCCTCATCTGCTGCAGCGGATCCACAATCCTTTTCACATCAGGAAATGTCCGGCTGAACACCTCTGTGACCCTTTGATCCAGCATCGTGTATCTTTTTTTCATAAAATGGTAATCCACACCCATATCAACAATTAGAAGGCAGAGGATTACCCCAAGAAAAATCATTGCTCTCCGGAACTCCTTTTTGAGCCAGAAACCGCGTTTCTTTATTTCAAATTCATCTTTCCTGAAATTAAAACCCTGTCCCTGTTTCCCATTTCGCCATATTAATTTTTCTGTTTTTGCTCAGGTCAATCTCCTGAGCAGGTATACCAAGAAATCTCGTCAGCAGGTCTTCTGTCTCTGCGTATTGGGCGCCGACACCGGTAAAAAACGCCGTTTTGGGTCGTACTTCCCTATTGCCCTGACATCCTATGCAATGGATTGTATTTTCGATCATTGTGCAAAACGACTCAAACCAGGATTCAGCCTGCTCACGGGTCGGGATTTCAGCGTGATCACAATCTGCGGTGATACAGAAAGCAGGGGCTTTGAAGAAAAATGATCGAATCAATGCCACACGCCTTTTAAGGAAAAGGACCATGGTACTTCTCCTCTCGCCCATATCCAGAAAAAGTCCATTGTCAGGGGTCCCTTCCTGTTTTAAGAGCAAGGAGACCGTGGGCACACACCTGATATCCAAAACCTCGGGGTTAATACTGTGTGACTGTAAGCTTGCAAGATACCCGGAAATGAGTTCCTTTCTTGCAGAAACAGCGAGAATTTCGCTCCGCTCCGACCGATCATTGATGGTAAAATCTATCACCAGATCATCGACCGGGAAAGGGACCATGGCCTCGACTTCAAAAGGCAGGGTTTGCCTGATTTTCTTCGCATCTTTGAAAGGCATCCAGAGGTTTCGATACGAAACATGTTCGCCGGGAATTGAAGCCAGGTAAACATCACTCCTGAGATCCTGCTGCTCAAATAGTTCCATCAAGGCGTCATCCAGGCCATCATCGCCTTCAATTTGGATGCGTGCGCAGGCCAAAATCTGGTATCCCTTCAGACCGCCTTCTACCTGGACGGCAGTTATGGCATCATCGCTTATGTCAAGGCCTAATATTTTTTCAGGCATTTGTGGTACCTATACTGTGCACGGCCTTCTAATGTAATTTCTCAATAAGTTTGGGCACACCGAATCCTTCCCCCTTTTGCAAAGGGGGATTGAGGGGGATTTTACTAATACAGCCCGGAGTTATTGAGATGTTACCATCTAATGTGTTAACCAGTTGTAATTACTTAGGTTATCAAATTCGCAGTTTAGGGCTCACAGTTGTATCGCAAAACCGTGCAGTTTTCATCAGTTAACCTTGAACCGTGAACCATGGAACTTTGAACCTGAATGTTTCAATCAATTAATATAAATTATATAATTTTATCACAATAAATGCAAAAAAAATCAACAAATTAGAGATCTACTCTATTTTCCATGCCAGGACCTTCACTGTCCCCTCTTTCCTTTCCACCGTACCAGTGACTCGTTTACTCATAGTTTCTTTGTGCCCCTCCGATTCTATCTTAAAGCAGGTGCTCGAAGTCGTCTGCAAATCATTCATACTAACATGACTCATGCCAGGTACGTTCTTGTACCATGCCGGGTCGTTCAGATCATTTTTTTCATCTTCTCGATACGCCACCATATCTTCGACCATCTCCTGGTCAATCTGATCCGAAAGAGATCTCAAGACAAGTGGGGCGGCAGTATTGATATTGATCCTGCCATTGCCGTAAACCGTTAAGTAGCCTGAAATACCAGGTTTTTCCCTTGTGCCATAAAAGAGTTCCTTTGTAATGCCTTTCACAAACAGCAATTCTTCCACAGAATCGAGAGGCGCGTTCTTGCAGGAATAAGGCCTGTCAAGCGCTCGATAATACCCGTTTTCCGCACCAAACTTCGTTATCTCGTCGTCCGGATCGACCCAGTCTTTGATTGCATCCACAAGATTACCTACATCTTCGGACCCAAGGCCGAATTCTTCCAGGCTCAAGAATCTCGTCAGAAGCGCCTGGTATTTTTGCCCTTCCACAACACTATTGATTGGTATTTTTCCGGAATAATCAATGATCCGCACCTCAAAACGTCCATTTTCAAACATGTTGGCAGAATTTGAAGACAGTAGTTTTTGATCTGCCCAGTTTTCATGTAAGGAGTCAACTGCCGGGTCGTCCTCAGAGAGCACAGCGCAGGCATAACTAAATCCTGATTTTGCGATACACGTAAGTTCAATGCCTTCTTTCAGGCTGGCAGCATCATACATATCAGATCTCATGGAGGTGTTGAACTGAAGCGTTATTGCCACAATCAGGCTGATTATTAAAATTGTGAGGATCAGGGCAAAGCCGCTGTCATCTTTAATAAGCCTATTCATGTTTTTCTCTGGCCATGGGAAGGGCAACACTTGTCATGAACTTATACGGTTTTTCAGCATTTCTGATGTTTACAAATTCCAACAAAATGGAGACCATTGCCGGCAATCCATGTTTAAACTCATCCTCTGAAGAGTCCCAATTTTCGTACATTTCTCCATCTGCATCATGATATGTAATGTTTACTGAAAAAAGACCATCGCAGAGAATCAATCCGCCGGTTTCTTCCTCTTTCGGTTCCTCGAGTTCCGGCCTATCCGACCTATAGAGAGACATGCTGCCTTCTACTTCATTTTCGCTCACATAGTAACTTATCTCTGCTACCCCTGGATTTTCATCCTCTTCATCGAAAATTAGATGCGCCCTTGAAAGGAAACGTAGAGTGTCGGCATCCCTGCCTTTGATTTCTTTGTTTTCCCCCAGAAATATGGCAGATTCGAGGGAACTTCCTTCAGATTTTGAAGATCCTGTCTCTTTAAAATGTACGGATTCCAGATCTTCCAGCATCCTAATCATTACAGTACGGGCCATTGCATAAATGTCCGCCTGAGATTCGGTCTCGTCGATGATTCTAAAGGTTCCGGTGTAAGATGTAAAAATCGTTGTAAGAACCACAGCAAAGATGAACATGGCGATCAAGATTTCCAGCAGGGTAAAACCTTTTCGGCCTATTGAGATTGTTTTTATTAGTGGATTCATTCCAATTGGGTCGAAGCGCCTAAGCCCTAAGTTATTTTGTAAACATTCACAGGTTACATTTATGCCATACGGGGTTATTTTAAAGATGTTCATTTTTTTCAGTCGGTCCTGGGGAAAAACCGGTACAGTCTAAGACGATATTGATATAGCTTCTCCTCGCCCCAGGAAACCTTCAGGTCTATTCGTTTGAGCAGGTCCGAGACATTTTCAGGTTCTTCAAATGCGATGTCTTCCACGCTGAGTTCCCATGTGTAACCCGGAAAATCCTCTCCGAAATCGCCGGAATCGCCGGCAAGATCATCCTGTTTGGCCACCTCTATTTCAGCAATTTTGCTCTGGGCCAGAAATGGTGCTGTTGTTTTGAATTTTGCTTCACTCGCCAGAGAGACACTCTGAGACTGGGATCCAAGCACGGCTGTGAGGGCGATTGCAATAATGGCCATGGCTACCATCACTTCAAGGAGTGTAAAGCCGAAGGACTTGCGCTTTTGGATTCGATTAAACATCCTCAAATTCCACATATTTTTCAAGAATCCGGACCCTTCCGAGAAAGGGGCTCAATACAAGGGTGAACTGCCTGCCGTCTTCGGAGGCGAGATGGATAACTGATTGTTGAACATATCCTTTCTTGTTAAACCGGATAGCAGCCTCCCCTGCTATTTTTTTCCCCTTGCCCTTGAGCCATATATCAAGAACACGCACGCCTCCGGGAAGAGACGAAGCCCTTTCGTGTGATATCAGCCTTTCTTCTTCGGTCATTGCAGACGATTCAGGCCAGAATCGATTGGACTCGAGGTCGAAATAAAGGACAAAGCCCTGTTGTTCCCGGACTGCCTCGTTCCTTATGGCCTTAATCGTCCCAACCAGCCTCCGTGTCGCCGTCTTTAGGTTGTCGGTCAACATGGCATATCGAAATCGCGGGAGTGTGAGCGCCATCATCAGCCCGATCAATAAAACCACCACCGTAATTTCAATAAATGTATAGCCTTTTTTGTCCCGGGGCATTGTTATTTTAGGCGTTACTCCAGCTCCCAGTTATTAATATCCTTATCATTGCCTTCTCCGCCTGGTTCTCCATCAGCACCATATGAAATCAGATCAAAATCACTATTAACACCGGGTGAAAGATAGATAAATTCATTGTCCCATGGATCTTTTGGAACCCTGCCTTTTTCCAGGTATCCCCCATCCCGCCAGGCCCTGGGAAGCTGGCCGACTGATGGTGCTTCGACAAGGGCCTCAAGACCCTGTTCGGTGGATGGATATGACCCATTGTCCAGTTTATATAACTTTAGAGCAGTCTCAATACTCTCAATCTGTACCCTGGCCTTCATCCTCCTGGCTTCTTCAGGTCTCCCCATAATCCTCGGAATAATGAGTCCGGCCAAAATACCCAAAATTACAATTACTACCATAAGTTCGATCAGTGTAAAGCCACGCTGATTCATAGGTCCAAGTCTCATTAGGCACTCCTTTTAGTCAAATTTAGATCACTTTAGTCATTATAGTGCACTTCCCCGCTTCAAGCGGGATAAATAGGCACTTCTTTTAACTAACGAATCATCTGGTTCATCTCAAATATTGGAAGCAGGATAGAGATAACAATAAATCCTACGACAACTCCCATAACCAAAATCATGACCGGTTCCAGCATTGAGGTCATGGCCATAATCTTAGCTTCCGTCTCCCTCTCATAGACCTCTGCGACCTTGTCAAGCATTTTCTCCAGTTCACCGCTCTGCTCACCCACAGATATCATTTGTATTACTATGGGGGGGAACCAGCGGCTTTGAGCAAGGGATGTGGCAAGACTCGCGCCTGCCTCTATTTCTTCCATGGCATTATCAATTACCTCGGCAATAAGCGTATTATTGACAATGTTCCGTACGATCTGGAGGGCAGTCAAAGGGGGAACGCCACTTTGAAGCAGGCTTCCCAGGGTCCTTCCAAATCGTGACATGGCCATTTTCATGTAAATAGTCCCAATAACGGGTGTACGCAACTTGATTTCATCCCATATATGATTGCCTCTTGGAGTTTTTA
>MVDB01000018.1 GCA_002050025.1 Desulfobacteraceae bacterium 4484_190.2 | reverse complement strand
AGCGTTACATCGGTACTGATGAGGGATGGGTGGACTGTAAATCGAGGGATCTTGATGTTCTTGATTCCATATTGAATCGGAGTAAAGGGGAGAGGCTTTCAGAGGAAGCAAGCGCTATAAAACTATCCCGGATGGATCTTTTCCATTTAACAGCCACCAGAATGAAGCCTGTGGATATAACAGGTGATGGCGATCGTGCTGATCTGCTCAAAAGGATGCTCGAACTGAGACCCATGAGACCTTTGCCTGAAATGAAGGGTTTGACTTCATCCTTGAGGCCATATCAGGAGCGGGGCGTGGAGTGGATCAGGTTTCTGTTTGAAAATGGTTTCGGAGGGTTGCTGTGCGATGATATGGGCCTTGGTAAGACCCATGAGGTTATGTCCTTTATGGTGGGTCTGCGGGAATATGAAAATGTCAAGGGACCTTTTCTGGTGGTTTGCCCCACCACTGTTCTAAGCCATTGGGACAACAAAATACGTGAGCATGCTCCCGGGTTGAAGGCAGTTCTGTACCATGGCGGCCAGAGGGACCTGGGAAAAGCACTTAAGGATAGCGACGTGTTGTTGACTTCATATGGTATCCTTAGGTGGGATATTGAAAAGCTGAAGGACATTTCTTTTTCTCTCGCTGTTTTTGATGAAATTCAAAACATCAAGAATCCCCAGACCCTGGCCTACTCCTCTGCAAAAGATATCAAGGCCCGTATGAAACTGGGGCTGACAGGGACTCCCATAGAAAATAGTCTAAGTGAATTGAAGACCCTTTTTGATTTGACGATGCCGGGCTATTTTGGCACTGATAAAAATTTTGATTCTCGATATGTCAAACCGATTGAGCTCGGCCCGGATTCGACCAGGAGAGAGGAACTGAGCAGGCTCATATCACCCTTTACACTTCGCCGCCTTAAAGAGACAGTGCTTGATGATCTCCCTGAAAAAATTGAAGATATCCGGTCCTGCCGTCTTAGTGAGGATCAGGTAAAGCTCTATCGGGATGCAGTCTCTTCAAGGGGTAAAGGCTTACTCCAGTTGTTGAAGGCTGGTGAAGAACCTGTCCCTTATATCCACATTTTCGCTTTACTGAACCTCCTCAAGCAGATCTGCAATCACCCTGCAATGGTAGAGGGAACGCCGGATGATTATGAGCGATACCAGTCAGGCAAATGGGAGCTGTTTAAGGAGCTTGTTGCGGAGAGCCTTGACAGCGGGCAGAAGGTTGTTGTTTATAGCCAGTTCCTGGGGATGATAAAGATAATAGAAGGATTTCTGCAAACTCAAAATGTGGACTTTGTAACTCTTACGGGGGCAAGCCGAAAGAGGGGGGAAATCATATCCAGATTTAACAATAACCCTGATTGTCGGTTATATGTGGGGAGCCTGAAGGCCGGGGGCACAGGCATAGATCTGGTAGCTGCCTCGGTGGTCATCCATTATGATCGGTGGTGGAATGCGGCCAGGGAAGACCAGGCAACGGACAGGGTCCACAGGATTGGTCAAAAGCGTGGTGTTCAGGTCTTCAAGCTGGTGACTGAAGGTACTTTGGAGGAAAAGATATCGGCCATCATTGAGAAAAAGCGAAATTTAATGGACAGTGTTGTGAAGGAAAGTGATCCAGGAATCCTAAGGAGCTTTTCAAGGGCGGAGTTGATTGAATTGCTGTCAGTTCCTTCTTGACGTTATAATCAACCTGTCCGACAGACGCTATAGTGTTTAAGAAAACTATTTTGGGATCGTCATTTTTGACCCTACTTCCCGTGAGTCGCTATACATTAAGTGATGCTGGATGCTCGATATCCCGCTTCAGCGGGACTGGCTAAAAAAGGCGAGATTCCTTATAGATATCCAGTATCCAGAAACCAGTATCCAGTATCTCTGCCCAACGAGTCTAAGACTTCTCTTTATGGCGATGAAGCGGTGAAACCCAAAACATTATCTTAAGAGCTATATCCGGGAAGGAGTGCGGGCACCCTCCTCGTTTAGTTTGCGGAGAAATATTGAATTGAAGACCTTACGCAGTAAATTTCTTGTTTTTATCCTGGTACCGGTCATTACCGTGCTTCTGGCTTTGTCTGTTCTGAGCTATCTTTCTGCTCGTGACCTCCTTATCGCACAAATGAAAGAAAGCGGCATATCCGCTCTCCGGGCCTCTGCCGAGAAACTTTCTGCGTCTATTGTTCAAATACACTCGATGCTTCGCATGATTTCGTTATCCGAAAACCTGGAAGAAAAAAGCGATTCGTATAGACAGCGCTTGTTTGTCAGGCTTACTCAGGTCCCAGATGATGCGATAACGTCAGTTTTTATGGGTTTTCCTGACGGGAGATTTATTCGTGGCAAGGATGATCCTCTCCCGGAACGCTTTGACCCCCGTAAGAGGCCATGGTACATCGAGGCCATGAATCTTCCTCCGGGCAAAATGGAAGGTGCCACCGAGCCCTATTTAGATGCCAGCACAAAACGGCCTGTAATTACGCTTTATCGCAGGGTCTTCAAAGGTGCCGGCAGTCTGATGGGAGTGCTCGGTGTAGACGTTGATGTTATACTGGGCTCTCAATCTATCACAAAAGAAATTGAACTGCCCCCGGGCGGGCATATGATTCTGGTGAACAATAGTGGTACTATCTTACTTCATCCTGATGAGAGGGCCATAGGACTTGATCTCGATTACACGGGGGAGTCATTGGATATTAAAGTGTCCGGTGATATCAAAAACCAAGAAGTCCCATTTATTCAATATATAGACAAGAGGTTTGGGGCGAAATGGCATGTTGGTTTCCATCGTGTTCCAGCAGCCGGTTCCAGCATTGTAGTTATGTTTCCTATGGAGAGGGTTCCGAAACCCCTGCGGCTTTTAACTCTGCAAATGATTGCAGTGGCCTCACCGTTCCTCATTGGCCTCCTTGTTCTTTTATTGGTTATTATCAAGAAGGTCTCCCAACCAGTGGTTGACCTGACCAACTCTGCGGTTAAGGTTGCTGAGGAGGATTCCTACCATAATCCCCTGGAAGTGAAAAGCAGTGACGAAGTGGGCCGGTTGACAGAGGCATTTAACACCATGATGGAAGGCCTTCGGCAAAGGGATTTTATCCGGGATACCTTTGGCCGGTATGTGACCAAAGAGGTGGTTGAGGAGCTTCTGGACTCCCCGGACGGCCTCAAGCTTGGAGGTGAAAAGCGGGAAGTCACGATCATGTTCAGTGACTTGCGCGGTTTTACGCCTTTGTCTGAACATCTCAGCCCTGACCAGATAATTGATCTTCTCAACCGTTTTTTAGGGAAAATGGCAGATATCATCAGCAGTTACAAGGGCACGGTCAACGAGTTCGTCGGTGATGCCGTCCTGGCCTTTTTTGGTGCGCCGGTTAAAAGACAAGACAGCCCGGCCAGAGCTGTGGCCTGTTCGTTGGCCATGCAACTGGCCATGGAGGATATCAATCATCAAAATAAAGAACAGGGTCTTCCGTCTGTATCCATGGGAATCGGTGTCAATACCGGTGAGGTCATTGTGGGCAATATCGGCAGTGAAAAACGGGTCAAGTACGGTGTGGTGGGCCACCACATCAATTTGACATCACGGGTTCAAGATGCCACCGTTGGCGGACAGATCCTTATTACGCCTTCCACTTATGAGCAAGTAAAGGATATTGTCTTTATTAGATCTTCCCGGTCAGTTAATTTCAAAGGTGTAGATGAAGGTGTTACTATCTACGAAGTGGCAGGTATCAAAGGGCCTTACAACCTCACATTACCAGAGGAAACCAGGGACACAAAACCTTTGGAAAACCCCCTTGCTGTCAGTGTGTTCAAGATAACGGGTAAAAGGGTCGATGGTTCCCCGTTAGCGGGGCAGTTGACGCATATTTCAACTCCATGGGCCAGGGTGAATTTGCCGGAGCAGATTAAACTTTCATCAGAGATCAGATTGGACATCCCTGTTCCTGGACAGGTGGAATCAGAGTGTATCTATGCCAAAGTGGCGGAAGTGACTGATAAAGGTGACAATTATGATCACCTTGTCCGGATCTCCTATCTTACACCTGCATTGACCAAAGTCATTGATATCGGGTCATAGAATCGCTGTTCAAATACCAGATCAGGTAAGTTCTCAATAAATCCGGGCTGAATTAGAAAAATCCCCCTCAATCCCCCTTTGCAAAAGGGGGAAGCAGTCGGAATGCCCGAACTTTTTGAGATGTTACCAGATCAGTTGCAAAAGTACCCGAATATTTGATATAATTTATTATTGGAGGCATTATGGAAATAAATTTTATTGATTTGGATAATGAAGATTTTGATCCCGAATTATATATCAAAATATTAGTCGCTGTTGCAAAGGCCGACAAAAACAACGGCCCAAGGGAGGTTGAATATGTTGCGAATCAGGCTAATCGCTTGGGCATTGATTTCGCACGAGTTTGGGATACGACCGATAAAACTTTCCTAATAAGTGGGAAAGAAGTTTCCCGGCTTACGGCTGCGGTGATTATCAAAGACTGTATTTTATTGGCATCGCTGGACAAGAATTTTTCTCTTGCTGAAAGAGACAAAGTCTATACCTATGCTGCGAAACTTGATATTCCCAGATCAGATGTAGATTACATCGTAGAATGGCTGGGTGATTATGATGCATTGGAAAAAAAATGGAATAGACTTATATCCGGTGATATGCATTAGCATTGCCTCTTCCAATGATATTTTTTTTCGTCTTTCTTACCTGGATCATCTTTAAAGGAACGAAAATCTCCTTGGCGTAACATGATACGATTTTTTCAAACCCTGGAAATAAAAAAATATATTTCGGTGCTTGACATTCTTGACCCCTGGTTGTCCCTCGCAATATTTTTTACGGCATCTTTTTTAATGATTTGGCGTTTAGGCTCTTTGGAAACGAAAGGGCTTGAAGGGACAGTGCTGGGCACATTGATCATGCCTTATTGCTCCGGGTTATCCAATCTGATTTTCGCCTATGTTCTTGGCCGTTCAGGTGGGAGCGGATCCATGGTTCTGGAAAATTGCATTGTCAATAATGTGACCAATTTAACTTTGCTGATCGGTCTGCCAGCCGTGTTCTGGAGGATGCATATTATTCCTGCAGAGATTAAAAAAATGGGGCCCAGTATCTACTATGACTATCATCGTCTTAACTATCTTTCACTCCTTTTATCACTTGTGGCTTTGATGTTTTTCACGGGCATTGTCTGGGCCTTGGGACGGGACGGGAAATTGGACTTTAGCGATGGGCTGGTCCTTGTTGGCATGTTTTTTTTCTGGCAGGTTTTCCAGGTGTTTGATGTATTAAAAACCAATGTTCATGAGAGCAGGAGCCTGTCCTGGTCCATGCTGATTGATTTGCTTTTTATAATATTAGGTGGATACTTCGTATACATCAGTGTTGATCGTTTGGTAGCTTGGATTCCCAAGGCAGGTTCGGGGTTTTTCGTTTTAGATAACCTGGGGTGGTTAAGTGGATTTCTCATGGTCCTGCCTAATTTCTTGCTGGCAATATACTACTCTATAAAAGGCCGCCCTGATATTGTATACACCTCCCAGACAGGAGATGCTCATATCTGTATTCCCATGTGTATCGGGCTTTTCGCTTTGTTCCATACTATTCAGATCCCATCCTTTTTTAATCTTGGCGTTATGCTGCTCTTGGGTGCGGGCCTCGTTCATTTCGTGTTCGTTACATTTCTCGGTAGACTACCGCGACTTATGGGATTGGCCTTGACCGGGACATACTATTTGTTCTTGTACAAAGGGCTGATAAAACCCTAATCCCTTTTTCCTGTCCTCCTTTGTTAGAGTTAGTTCCAGATATCATTGGAGGCACCTGTTTGCCTTAAAGAGAGGTTCGTGGGTCCTCGGAGTACAGACTCTGCAACGATCAGCCTGTTTATTTTGTTGCCTTTTGATTTTACCGTCCATTTCATCCGGTATACTGACAGGTCAGGCCTCTACACAGGAACCACAACCTGTGCACTTATCCGCATCAATATATACCAGATAGACTTCAAAAGTCTTATATCGTTTTCCCATCCCATTTATCGTCTATCAGCTCTGTCAAAACGCCATTGAGTTTTTTAGGATGAATAAAGGCAAATTCGCAATTACGGAAGGGTCTTGCGATTTCGCCGTTTGGAGCCGGTATGAACGGATAATCTTTTGCTTTCAACTCATCTATGGCCTCCCGGGTGTTGTCCACATTAAAGCTGATAAGCATGACACCCTCACCGTTGTTCTTGATAAATTTAGCCACATCCCCATCCGGACTGGTGGATTCCATCAGCTCAAATCCCACTTCACCTACCCAGTATCTTACCACGTTTATTTTTTCAGGTTCATCAATATAGGCATCATCCGGCCCTGTTTTCCCCAACATAGGTTCCCATATTTTTTTAGCCGCCTCCAGGTCTTTGACAGCAATGCATATATGATCTATCTTGTTTGCCTTCATATTAACTCCGTAGTAATTCAAGAGGTTTAGGAATTGCTCAATCCCTCAATCCCATAATTCCTTAATTATAGCCTCATTCAAATAATAACTTTACCACCAATCCAATCAACCCTCATTTACGTTTCTCTTGTGAATAAAAAGAGTCTACACATAGCTTTAATGTAGCTTTGATATAGCTGCCATGACAACTGAAAAAGCCATAAGCCCGGTCATTTGAAACAGTTTTTTGGGAGAATTGATAATGCGGTTTTTTGGTGTTACCTTTTGCCATTGGTATCTAACTTAAAGCCATTAAAGTAAATATAATTGAATTTATATCGCTTTATTATGTATCTGCCTGTATTTTAGCAAGTATCTAATCGCATTAGGGCAAGATGCTGTCAAGAAAAAATAAAGGTAGATTCTTTTTACTTGATGTAAATTACCTTGACTATATGAAGAAGGTGCTTATTTATATCACTATGAGTGGTAGTTATAATTTTGAAATAAATTCCCTTTGGTGAGAGGATTATGCCCGGCAAAGACTATTATAAAATCTTAGGAACCTCGAAATCAGCTTCTCCCGGGGAGATCAAAAAGGCCTATCGTAAGCTGGCCTTGAAGTATCACCCGGACCGTAATAAGGGAGACAAGTCTGCTGAAGCCAAGTTCAAGAAAGTCAGTGAAGCCTATGCTGTCTTAAGCGATCCGGAAAAGAAAAAGCAGTATGATACGTTCGGAGCGGAGGGGTTTCAGAACAAATTTTCCCAGGAGGACATATTTCGAGGGTTTGATTTTGGAAGTATCTTTAGCGAGTTCGGCGTTGGAGGGGGTGGAAGTTCCCAGAATATTTTCAGCCAGATGTTCGGAGGTGCGGGAGGTCCTGGCAAACGACAGTATCGTAGCAGCGGTTCCCCTTTTGGTTATTCTTCCGCTGGCTTTGGAGGTCATTCCCAACGGGCGAAAGGACAGGATCTGATCTATGAACTTCCCGTGACGCTGGAAGAATTGTCCCGAACCACTAATAAGATTATTTCCTATCAAATGGACGGTCGCCAGGAGCAGGTCTCTGTAAAGATTCCTGCAGGTATCCCTGAGGGTCACAAGTTGAGGCTCAGGGGTAAAGGGGAGCCCAGTCCTTATGGCGGCCCGCCGGGAGATCTTTTCGTCCAAATCAGTGTATTAGCCCATCCTGTTTTCAGGAGAGTGAATGATGACCTGTATTTTAAACAGAAAATTAAGTTCTCCGAGTCTGTTCTCGGCACTGAAATCGAGATCCCGACTATTGATCAAAAGACGCTAAAACTAAAAATTCCGCCTGGAACGCAAGATAATGCTAAATTCAGGCTAAAGGGCTACGGTCTTCCCCATATGAAGGGTGGGGGGAAGGGAGATGCCTATGCGGAAATCAGTATTGCAGTGCCCAAGAAGCTTAACAAGAAGCAAGAATCACTTGTGAAATCACTGAAAGAGGTTGGTCTATAAAAAAAAGTGGACTAGAGTGAACTAAAGTTAAAAAGGTAGTGATAGCGTAATTTTAGACACTTTAGATCATTTTAGTTACTTATCTGCGAAGCAACGCGGAGCAATTTATGAAAGCCCTATGCGTTTTTTCAGGGGGCCTGGACAGTATGCTGGCCGCAGAATTAATAAGGGCCCAGGGCATTGATGTCTTGGCCCTTTTTTTTGAGACCCCTTTTTTTACATCTGAAAAGGCCAGGGAATCTGCCCAGTCAATGGGTCTTCCTTTTAAAGTAGTAGACATCACAAAACGTCACTTGGGCGTGGTAAAAAGCCCTAAGCACGGTTATGGCGGCAATATGAATCCATGCATCGACTGTCATGCTCTTATGTTTAAAATTGCTGGAGAAATGCTCGAAAAGGAAGGGGCAGATTTTGTGTTGACAGGGGAAGTCCTGGGACAAAGGCCCATGTCCCAAAACAAGAAGTCGCTCGCTCTGATCATCTCCGAAAGCGGCCTTGGCGGCCTCCTTTTAAGACCTCTTTCAGCCAAACGGCTTTCTGTAACCATACCCGAAGAAAAGGGATGGGTAAAAAGAGAACTGTTAATGGACTTTCAGGGGCGTTCGAGGAAACCTCAGATGGAACTGGCTCAAGCCCTGAATATAAAAGGCTACCCTTCTCCGGCAGGTGGTTGTCTGCTAACAGAGGTGGTCTTTTCACGCCGGCTGAAGGATCTGTTTTCTTCCCAAAGTGATCCGGGTCTAAGAGAGATAGAGCTCTTGAAAGTAGGCAGGCATTTTAGAATCTTTCCCCATACTAAACTTGTGGTTGGTCGAAATAAAAGCGAGAACGAAGAAATCCACGCACTGACCGGAAAGAAAGATCTCGTGCTGACATCAGTATCAGTGCCTGGACCCACGGTGCTGCTTTCAGGAAATTTTTCTGATTCAGCGCTTGAACTTGCGGCAGCCATTACAGTTGCATACAGTGACGCGGAAGATAGCGAGACAATCCCCGTGAGGGTCGTGGGAGGCCCCGAAGACAGGATGCTGACGACGGGAGTGCATGAAAAGAAAGAGTTTAAGCGGTATATGATTTAAGAGGTTGTATTTGGATCAAGGATCAAGGCGCAAGAGTTTCTCCAGAAAAGATTTTCGCTGCACTGCTTCCAGTTCCTTAAGTTTTTCCTTTAATGCCTTTTCCTCTATGTCTAACTCAATCAGGGTATTTAGTTGATCCTCAGCAAGCTTATGAGCCTTCAAACTTAAATCCAAAAGCCTTATTTCCTCTTGCCGACTCATTTCATCCTTCCTGGCACTCTCAATTTTTTTTCTGAACGGCTTGAGTTCTGCCTTGATCCGAGCAAGGTCAGCCTGTTTTTCTAAAATCAGCGCTCTACTCTGCTCAACCCTTTCAAGCGGAATTTTTTCCGTTTCCATAGTGATTAGCAGATACAGGAATATCATAAGGCAGACAATAACAAACAGGGCAGATATTCTAAATGTAAACTTGGATGTGACGGCGAGTGAACGAACGATGAATTTGAAGCGACCAAGGAAACCCAATGCAGAATCAGCGGTAGTATAGGAAACAGATTTCCCTTCTATCCTTTCTTTTAATGAATTAATCTCACTCATCAATGATTTAACTTTCTCATCGAGTTCATTGCCCAGCTCCCCATGGGTACATTTCTGCCTGGTGCCGTCACTCGACTTTTGTAAACGCCCTGCAAAACGGGCAACGCGGTCCATGGGTTTTTTCAAATCAACTTCAGCAATGGGTTTGCCCACGAACTGCTTTTTGAGATCCTTAACGTGGTTTCCTACAACTTCGATGTTTTTTTCTATGTCAGCTCCGATTTTTTTCAAAAAAGGATCTTCACATAGGTACTCGGTGGCCACGCTCAACATCACGGCGCTATCCCTGATCTCCTTTAGAGCCTTTTCAGAATCCTTGGCTATTTGCTTTTCTCTATCTATGATTTCTGTATCCATATTCTAAAGTTATGCGGGGAAATCACACTTGCTGCTGAACCTTTTTGTTGTTGATTTAGAAACTATCTTTAATTTACCATATTATTTCAAAAAATCCAAGTCATCTTAGTTCAAAACTTCCTTCCATCGCCTAAAAACGGAAAGATCCTTTAGTGTCTTATAATAAGATAATTTTTCTGAATCCGGTGGTTTCAGCCCAAGGTAATTCCCCAAAAAGGGCACAGATAACGTTATATTCTGCAAAAGAAAGGCAAAAGACTCAGATAGGCCGGGGAAAGTAGCCACATCCCGGTCGGCAATGGATAGATCGGGTGACGTGAAGACGGCTGAAAGGCTATGGCCAAGTTCATACCAGAGGGTTTCCAGGTCGATCCATCCTCCTTCCGATTTCATCAGGATGTATCCTGTCTAATAAAAGAGATACCTGAATTCCAGGTTTGAACTAAACAGCGGCCAGTCCGATCCTGTAGCAGCGCAGGCAGCGGGATGCTTCCTTGAAGGCGTCGGCCCGGGAAAAACCCGATTCGACCTCTTTAAAGCTCTTGATTCTGACTGAAGGATCAAGGGCAGCCTGCCGAGGTCTTCGGGTCTGACCGACAAAGGGCATGGTCTCTTCTTTATCGTAGACGCCTAGATCACTGATCGTTTTTTCCATCCAATCGGTATCCTCTGGCCTGCACTCGCCAGTTTCAAGATAGCGGGCGATGAACCGGGCGGCATTTTTCCCCGCTGCCAGGGCTCCGATCAGGGTGGCAGGCCCTGTGATGCAGTCTCCGCCGCCGAAGACGTTTGGCTGTGACGACTGAAAAGTTATTTTGTCCACCACCAGGGTCTTCCGGCGGGTTAGCTCTGTCCCCTCGGGCACTACGCGGTCCACGACTACAACCTGTCCGATGGCAGGCACCATGGCGTCGCACTCGATTATGAAATTGCTCCCTTCTATTGGTACAGGCCTTCGCCGGCCGGAGTCATCAGGTTCGCCTAACTCCATTTTAAGGCATTCCAGCCCGGACACCTTGCCGTTCTCGGCTAAAATCTTAATTGGCTGAACCAAAAAGTTGAATTTGATTCCTTCTTCTTTGGCCTCCTCAATCTCCACAGGATCGGCCGGCATCTCGGCCTCGGTTCTCCGATAGATCAAATTAACGTCGTCAAAGCCGATGCGCAGGGCACAGCGTACGCAATCCATGGCAACGTTGCCTCCGCCAATTACGGCTATTTTTTTCCCTTCAATAGGCCTGCGGCCAAAGGCAATTTCGCGCAGGAAGTCTATACCGGTCATGAATCGCTCATATCCCGCGTCCTCTCCTTCGCAGCGCATAGAGGACGCTTCGGGGGCGCCAACGCCAACAAATACGGCCTTGTATCCTTTCTCTGTCAGGTCTTCAATGGTAATGTCCTTCCCCACATTAACGCCGTAACGTATTTCAGCTCCTGCCTTTTCTACCAGAGATACCTCGTAATTCAATATGTCCGGCGGCAGACGGTAATCAGGGATGCCCGACTTGGCCATGCCGCCCGGTTCAGGCAAGGCCTCGAAAATGGTTGTTTTGTAACCCTTGATTCCAAGGTGGTAGGCACAGGCCAGCCCTGCCGGTCCGGCTCCAATGATAGCCACCTTGTCTTCCTTTGTCTCGGTAGTCGAAAAACCGGGTTCAACCCCCCGGATCAACTCCTGGTCGGCGGCAAATCTTTTAAGGGCCTTAATGGCGATGGGCTCGTCCATCAGCCCACGCCGGCAGTTGAACTCACAGGGTCTTACGCATACACGCCCAATTGTGCCAGGCAGGCAGCAGTCTTGGCGGATGATTTCAAGGGCTTCATCCCAGCGGCCTAAATGGATTTTTTCAACGTAGCCTGGAATATCTAAGTGAGAAGGGCATGCGTTGATACAGGGCGCAGTAACCTTGGCCACATAATTTCCTCTGGGGATAGGCTTTTTTTCCTGGATAGCCCTCAGAAAATCATCCCGGCCGTGTTCAATTGCGTCCAGAATCGGGCGCGGTGATGTGAGCCCAATATCGCAGTACGAGCTGTCCATGACATATCGAGCCATGTATTCCAGCATGTCCAGGTCGTCCTCAGCACCCTGACCCTCACAGATGCGTTCAAGAATCTCCTTCATTCGATATGTACATTCACGGCAGGGCGAGCAATGCCCGCAGGACTGATTTGCCGCCTGAGCCGCATATTCCCTGGTCATATCAACAATATTTACAGAGGCATCCCGGACAAACATGCCGTCCCAGCCCATAAAGGCCCTGAGAGGTTTTCCCTGGCCGAACTGGGCTGGCAGGTTGTCGGTTTGTGCGGGCCCCGGGCTGTCCTTCCAGTTGCCCCAGGTGGAGAAGACAAGATTTTCCATATTCATCCTTTCTGTGTTTGCTTCTAACCCTTTTCAATGCGTACGGCACATACCTTAAACTCAGGAATTTTAGCCGTCGGATCAAGGGCCGTATTGGTCAATTTGTTAGCAGCGGCATTGGCGTAATGAAAGGGGATAAAGATCGTGCCTTCTACTGCTTTTTCAGATAACCTGGCCTTTGCCTCAATCTCACCTCTTCTCGATGAGATTTTCAATGAATCTCCATCCTCTATGCGATACGCCTCTGCGTCCTGTGCTGATATTTCTACAAAGCTCTCAGGCGCAAGCTCATTCAGGCCGTCTGATTTCATGGTCATGGTGCCTGTGTGAAACTGATAAAGGACACGGCCCGTGGTCAGGTACAGGGGATATTCCTCGTCCGGTAATTCTGCCGGAGGTATAAAATCTATGGCATGAAAGACCCCCAGGCCACATGAAAACTGGTCCACATGGAGACAGGGGGTGCCGGGATGCTCCGTGGAAGGACAGGGCCAATGTATTCCGTCACTTTTAAGGCGGCCGTAATTTATCCCGCGGTAAGATGGGGTGACTTCGGCGATCTCCTCCATGATATCCTTTGCACTCCCGTAATCCATCGGGTCCCCCATCCGGCCTGCCAGGTCGGCAATAATGTTCCAGTCTTCCTTCGCATCTCCAGGAGGTTCCACTGCCTTGCGAATTAACTGGACCTTTCGTTCTGGATCATGGGGTTCTCACCCATTATATACAGGCATTTCATCTTTCCTTCATGGGCCTTTTCCATCATTTCGGTTACTGTAATGCCGGGTTTCTCGGGCAGTTTTTCCACGCCCCAGGCCTTTTCCATGTGGTCACGGATAGCAAGATCTACCACCGGCTGGTACCCTGTGTACACATTAGGCAGGGCTCCCATATCACAGGCGCCCTGGACATTGTTTTGACCTCGAAGCGGATTAACTCCACCACCCTCTATGCCTACGTTCCCGCATAGCATGGCCAAATTGGCAAGGGACTTCACATTATCAGTACCCGTGGTGTGCTGGGTGATTCCCATAGCGTAAAGGATCGATGCTGCAGGTGCCTGCGCATAAAGACGTGCCGCTTCAATAAGCTTATCCCTGTGGATTCCTGTGATTTCTTCCACATATTCGGGGGTGTATTTCTCGACAGTCTTTTTCATCTCATTTAGTCCCACAGTACGGGATGTTACGTAATCCTCATCATAAAGGTTTTCTTTGATGATGACATGCATCATTCCATTAATATAGGCCACATCCGTTCCAAGGTTAGGCCTCAGCCAGATATCGGCAAATCGGGTGATGGGGATCTTTCGTGGATCGATCACGATTAACTTTGCTCCCTTATAAACCACAGCCCGTTTTACATATGAGGAAAGCACTGGATGGTTCTCAGTGGTGTTTGACCCTGTAATGAGTATTACGTCGGCCTTTTCGATATCCCCGATGGGATTCGTCATTGAGCCACTTCCGAAAGCTGCGGCCAGACCGGCCACGGTCGAGGAGTGTCAGAGCCGGGCACAGTGGTCTATGTTGTTGGTCCCGATCACGGCCCTGGCAAATTTTTGAGCCAGATAGTTTTCTTCATTGGTGATGCGGGCACTGCTCAGTACCATAATGGAATCTGGCCCCGATTCTTTTTTGATTCGGGTCAGTTTTTCCGCAATAAGATTGAGTGCCTCATCCCATGATGCCTCCCTAAATTTTCCGTTCTCCTTAATCAGTGGAATTTTGAGTCGCTCCGGGTCATTAATGAAATCGTATCCAAACCGTCCCTTAACACATAGACTTCCAAAATTTGGACCCACATCCTCCACCCCGGTCACTTTGACCACTTTATTATTTCTTACATGGAGATATAGCTGGCATCCGACACCGCAGTATGAACAGGTGGTTCGAATCTTTCTTGTTTCATTTGAAGAACGCTCCAGGAGAAGGTCCTTTTTTGGAATAAGGGCCCCAACCGGACAGGCCTGGACACATTCTCCGCAAAAAACGCAAATCGAATCCTTCAGGGGGAGGTCTCCCTCAGTCACAATTTTGGATTTACTGCCCCTGTAATCGAAGCTGATCGCGTTATTTACCTGTATCTCATTGCAGGCCTGAACACAGCGGCCGCAAAGGATACACCTGGAAAAATCGCGCACAATAAAAGGATTCACGTCCTCAATGGGGTAGCTGACATCAGCAGGTGTAAAATGATTTGTCTTGACCTGGTACTGGACGGCCAAGTCCTGAAGGCGGCACTCCCCATAAGCAGGACAAAGGTCATCATGCCCTTTTGCCGCCATGGACTTCACCTGAAAGTCGGTCCAGGAATCCATGCTCAGGTCTTGAGCCAGGCAGTTATGTTGACCGGAGGCCAGCAGCACCTCGAGACTCGTACGCCGTGAATTGATAACCCGTGGGGTTTCAGTCCTGACCACCATCCCAGGTGCCGCAGGCGTTGCACATGATGCCACAAGGTTTTGGGAGCCTTCCAATTCGACCACACAAATTCTACAGGCACCTGTGGGTGAGGCCCCTTTCAAATAGCAGAGGGTGGGAATATCGAAACCGTTTCGTTGTGCCACCTGAAGAATTGTTTCACCCGCTGAAAAAAAGAACTCTTGACCATCTATGACAATTACATTTTCAGAACCCATTTTAACTCCTGATTGTTATAACGTGCAAAAGTAAACGATCGAACCAATTTCAAAACGGCCCCTTTTGGCTCCCGCCATCGGCGGGACGTCCCCGATGAGCGGATCTACGCTTCGTTTCGACAGGCTCAAATTTTAGTCCTCGAAATACTCAATGTATGGATGCCTGTCTCGCCGTATTTAAGCTGGGTGGGCTAATCCCGCCATGGCGGGATCGCCTTCCTTGATCTTGAATCCCGCTGTTAGCGGGAAACATTTTGAAACTGCCTCGATAGTGCATAAATTCCCAAGCGTCGTCGAGTATAGCAGAAAGAAATATTTTTTTTCAAAGCTTTTTTTAAAGCAATAATTAAAATTGCTATTTTAATATATTTTTTTAAAAAATCCGATTAAAACCCTTGACAAAAGAAAAATAGGGGCATAAATAAATAAATCTTTGGAAAAAACACGGCCCCTAAGAGGTTGTCTCATTCTTTAGATAGCCCCTTATACTATCCGCCAGCATGGGTAGAGGCAGGTGCCACTAAATTTGATTGGCTTGAGGTCATGGTAAAAAAGACAATAAAAGGCAAAATAACGATTGACAGAGAACGATGCAAGGGCTGTCAAATATGTATCGAGGTCTGTCCCACCAACAGGATCGAAGTGGACAAGTCGCTAAATAAAAAGGGCTACTATCCGGCTCGATTCAAGGAAAATGTATCAGAAGGCGAAAAAGGCTGTACCGGATGTGCCCAGTGCGCCACGGTTTGCCCTGAAGTAGCTATAGAGGTGTATCGTGCCAAGTGAAAAGATGTTAATGCGCGGCTCCAACGTGGTCGGTGAGGCGGCCGTGCGCGCCGGTTGCCGTTATTATTTTGGTTATCCTATCACGCCTCAGAATGAACTGCCCGAATATCTCTCCGCCCGTATGCTCGACGTGGGCGGAACCTTCATTCAAGGTGAAAGCGAGGTTGCCTCAATCAACATGGTCCTGGGCGCCTCGGCCGCTGGAGGCCGGGTCATGACCTCGTCGTCATCCCCAGGCATCTCCCTGAAGCAGGAGGGCATCTCTTACATGGCCGGTATGGAGTTGCCGGCGGTCATCATTAATATGATGCGCGGTGGGCCTGGTCTGGGCAATATCTCGGCCTCGGCGGCTGACTACTACCAGGCCACACGGGGCGGCGGCCACGGTGATTACCGTACCCCTGTACTGGCTCCTGCCGGTTGTCAGGAACTGGCTGAGTTGACATTTGTAGCCTTTGACATGGCCGACAAATACCGCAGTCCGGTCATGCTTCTGGGCGATGGCTTGATGGGTCAGGTCATGGAGCCTGTTATTTTTCCTGATTTTATTGATCTCAAAGATCTGCCCAAAAAAGACTGGATTCTGAACGGCTGTGAAGGTCGGGAGCCCCGGGCCATTTTTTCTATGCTCCTGGGCCAGGGCGAACTCTATCACCATAATCTGGATCTACAGAAAAAATACGACCAGATAACGGCCGAGGAGCAGCGCTGGGAGACTAAAAATACTGATGATGCGGACATTATTGTGGTCGCCTATGGTACGGCTGCACGCATTGCTGAGAGTGCTATGAACGATTTGAGGGCTGAAGGCCTGGCCATTGGTCTGTTTCGGCCTATCACCCTGTGGCCTTTTCCCAGTACTGCCTTTCGCGAATTGGCCCAGAACGGCCGTAAAGTAGCCGTATTTGAGTTGTGCCTGGGCCAAATGGTCGAAGATGTAGTCCTTTCCGTGGGTGAACGAGCCGAGATCTACTTTTATGGTGTGCCTGGCGGCGTTATCCCCACACCGGCCGAAGTGGCCGATTTCTTGCGCTCAGTCGCCAAAGGCGACGGCGAGGTGGGACGGAGGATTGATGTATGAGTGCTGAAGTTGCTTATAAACAGGTCTTTGGCTGGCCTGATTCCTTGAAGAAAAACCCGACTCATTACTGCCCTGGCTGCGGCCACTCCATTGTCCACCGGCTGGTGGCCGAGTGCTTAGACGAATTGGGCATGCGCGAGAAAACTATCGGTGTCCCGCCTGTGGGATGTGCTGTGCTGGCTTACAACTACTTTAATTTTGATATGGTCGAGGCCCCGCACGGAAGGGCCCTGGCCGTGGCTACCGGCATCAAACGGGTTCACCCGGATAAGCTCGTCTTGACCTATCAGGGCGACGGAGATCTGGCGGCCATAGGCACGGCCGAGACCATCCACGCTGCCAATCGGGGTGAGAGAATCACCACCATATTTATTAATAATGCCATTTACGGCATGACCGGTGGTCAGATGGCCCCAACAACTGTCCTCGGCATGAACGCGACTACTACCCCGGGCGGGCGCGATCCGAGGCTTCACGGCAATCCTATAGATATTTCCCGCATGCTGGCCGTCAGTAACGGTGTGGTGTATGTAGAGCGTTGCGCCGTGAGTTCGTTCAAACAAATCCGTAAAGCAAAAAAGGCCATCAAAAAGGCCTTCCAGTGCCAGTTGGACGACCTGGGCTTTTCCATTGTGGAACTGCTCTCCCCTTGTCCTACAAACTGGAAGATGTCACCCAAGGCTGCCTGGGCCTGGGTAAACGAAGAAATGGTGAAAACCTACCCCCTTGGTGTCATCAAGGACGAAACAGGATACGAGGATAAGAAATGATTACGCGGACGCTTTTTGCAGGCTTCGGTGGCCAGGGTGTTTTGTTGATGGGCTATGTCTTGAGCCATGGGGCAATGCACAAAGGACTCAATGTCACCTACTTTCCAGCCTATGGTGCCGAGATGCGTGGAGGCACTGCCAACTGCACTGTCACACTGTCCGAAGAAAAGATCGCTTCACCTGTGGCCTCCAACCCGGACATCCTGGTGGCCATGAATTTCCCCTCTCTTTTGAAGTTCGAACCTACAGTGGTCAAGCAAGGACTGGTGGTTCTCAACTCTTCCCTCATTGAAGAGAGCCCCTCTCGTACAGACATTGATTTGCTCCAGGTACCCACGGTCGAACTGGCCCGTGAGGTGGGCTCGGAACGAGCAGGCAATATGGGGCATGGAGGCAGCTCTCAAGGGCAAGGAAAAGTTCTTCGAACTCAACCGTAAGGGTATTGAGCGTGGGTTCGCCTTTGTGGCCGACGGAAAGTAATTGTCAGGCAGGAGGTGAGGAGCCGGCCGCATAAGTGCTGAGTTATTTTGTAATCATTCACAGGTTGCATTTATGGCATCCAGGGTTGTTCTGAAAGATGAACATCGAACATCGAATGAAAAACAAACATGCAATACCGAACATTCAACGACTATTTCTATTCCTTTTCAGCCCTCCGGGGCGTAGGCTTCTACGGGCCGGAGGCCGTTTTGATACTCGTAACAAAAGTCTTAATTAATTCTTCTGTTTCCTCTAAAATATCATCTAATAGTTCAGGTTTTTTAATTAGTGGT
>MVDB01000178.1 GCA_002050025.1 Desulfobacteraceae bacterium 4484_190.2 | reverse complement strand
TATATGCAGTTCCCTGTCCCCTACCCTTCAGTAAAGGATCAACAATTTCAGTCTGGACAATCTTCATAGCCTTTTCCATGGAGACCTCGAGGGGAGGAATGATCCTTACCACAATTGCCCTGTGCTGTTCGATATGGTTTATCTGGGCTGGCCCGGACACTAACCTTAGCCTGCTCACCGAGTTAAGGGGAATAAAACCGGCCCCGGGAGTGTATATCATGACATGATCAAAATCCTGGGTTTTCCTGAGAACCTGACCTTGCCCCTTGAGAACCAGGTCGATCTCCTCTCCTTCAAGAAGATAGTCATCCACCTTGACCCCGTCCAAAAGCACATCTAACGTAGTTCCTATTTCTGCAGCACTGAGGCCCACCTTTGAGGCTCGCTCCCTGTCAGGGAGGACTTGAATTCCAGGATTACCCAGATCGAGGCTGGGGATTGGTCGAATCTGAGACCCTGGTATAAGGCTGTTTGGGATATATAACGTTTGCCTTACCATTTTACCCGTGTTACAAGCTCTTGTTTTATTTTATTTATAAACATTTGAAATTATTAGAAAGACTGAGGGGAAATATGAGTTTTGAAAATTTGGATTTAATTGACGAGTTATTAAAGGCAGTTAGTGAACTCGGGTTTGTTGAACCCACGCCCATCCAGACAGATGCAATTCCTGAAATTATTGGAGGGAACAGGGATCTTGTAGGGCTTGCCCAGACTGGAACAGGTAAAACAGCAGCTTTTGCTTTACCTATGATCCAGTTAATTGATTTTCATTTGACATATACTCAAGGGGTGGTGATTTGCCCTACCAGGGAACTCTGTTTGCAGATTACAGATGATATTAAAAAATTATGCAAATATGTAAAAGGTGCAAAGGTTACTGCCGTTTATGGCGGCGCCAGTATTGAAAATCAGAGAAATCATATCAAAAAAGGTGCTCAGATTATTGTAGCAACACCAGGGAGATTGCTTGATCTTATTAATAGAAAAATAGCAAAGCTTTCTAAAGTCTCATATGTGGTTCTTGATGAAGCGGATGAAATGCTCAATATGGGATTTAAGGAAGATATAGATGCCATTCTTGAAAATACGCCATCTCAGAAAAGAACCTGGCTGTTTTCCGCAACAATGCCCAATGAAGTTGCAAAAATTGCAAAAAGATATATGGAAAATCCAGTTCAGATAACCGTAGGGAAGAAAAATAGTGGTGCGGAAAATATTTTGCATGTAAATTATATCGTTAGAGAAAAAGACAGATATCATGCATTAAAACGAATTATTGATTATTACCCGGATATTCATGGTCTTGTGTTTTGTCGCACACGAAAAGAGACACAGGAAATTGCAGAGAAACTGATCAAAGACAGCTATAATGCTGAAGCCCTTCATGGTGATCTTTCTCAGGCAGTACGAGATAAAGTCATGAGCAGATTTAAAACCAAATCCATTCAGATTCTTATTGCAACAGATGTTGCTGCCCGCGGGATAGATGTTCTGGATATCACCCATGTCATTAACTATAAACTCCCCGATGAGGCTCAAAACTACACTCACAGGAGCGGCAGAACGGCAAGAGCTGGAAAATCAGGAACATCCATAGTCATCATCAATTCCCGGGAAAAAAGAAAACTTCAGTTTATAGAAAAAAAAGCAGGGGTTAAATTTAATTATGCGAAAATCCCGGAAGGATACGCAATTTGTGAGAAACAGCTCTATTCAATGATTAACAAAATAGTAAAGGTTAAAGTGGATCAGAAAGAAATCAAGCGTTTTCTGCCACTGGTCTATAATACACTAAACGGTCTTACAAAAGAAGACCTCATTCAAAAATTTGTTTCAATTGAAATTAACCGCTTCCTTAATTATTATAAAGATTCCAAAGATATAAATGTATCCTTGAAAAAAAGGGAAGGTGATCATCGTCCTATAAAAAGAGATCGACAACAAAAAAATTTAGGACCTGGGAAATCGAAACGGTTTTTCTTAAATGCAGGATCTATGGACAATCTAAAAAAAGGCGCTGTTATAAGAACTCTATGCAGCAAAGCTGGAATTAGCTCTGATAAGATTGGTCCAATAGAAATCATGCGGGAATTTTCTTTTTTTGAAGTTGAAACAAGTGTTGCGGCTGAAGTGTTAAAATCAATGAAAGGTGCGAAAATTGATGATCGAGATATTCGGATTCAATATGCCGAAAATAAGAAACCACAAACCAAACGATCTAAAAAAAGTAAAAAGAGAAAGAAAAGTTAAAACAGCACTTCACTCCCCTACCCTACCCATCTGAGTGCATACTGTTGCTAACCTCCGATTATTTCGTTTAGTCCCTCTATTATCAGATTTATTGCTTCGGGTTTAGCAGCACCAATTTTCATTAGTTAACCTTGAACCTTGGAACTTTGAACCTGAGTAGACAAGTACAATAGTTTCCAAGTCCTCATCAAAATTCGTTAATTACCGTTACACCTGTTCCACCGAAGCTATCCATGTTAACAAGCTCTTCTAATGATTCTTCCAGATTTATTGTCTTTCCAATCAGTTTTTCCGGAAATAACTTCCCAGCTTGAATCATTTCCAACAATACGGGATACTTATAAGCCTGTATGCCATGACTTCCCACAATTTCGAGCTCGTTGGCAACGATTTTATCCATTGGTACAGCAGGATGGCTTTGGTCTGCTACCATCAATCCAACCTGAACATGCCTGCCACGCTTTCTTAAATTGGCTATCGAGTTAAAACAAGTAACAGGACTGCCGAGCGCATCGATAGAAACATGAGCACCGCCTTGGGTAATATCCAGTATATTTTCGACAACATCTTCTGTTTTTGTAGCATTGACGGTTGCGACAGCACCAACTGAGCGGGCAAAATCGAGTTTCTCATCACCAATATCAATCGCAACCACATTTGCACCCAGTGCGTTGGCAATCATGATTGCAGATAAACCAACGCCTCCACAGCCATGTACTGCAACCCATTGACCGGCAGAGACCTTGCCCTGATCTACTATTGCCCGAAAGGAAGTCACAAAACGGCAACCCAGACTCGCTGCTGTGACATAATCAATTTCATCCGGTAAGCGTACCAAATTGACATCCGCGTAATCAATCGCAACATATTCAGCAAAAGAACCCCAATGCGTGAACCCTGGCTGGAACTGATGATCACAAACTTGATGGTTTCCCGAAACACATTGAGGGCAAACCCCACATCCACAAACAAACGGAAGCGTTACCCTGTCACCAATATTCCATCGAACGACATTTTTGCCAATCGCTTCAATGACTCCGGCAAGTTCATGCCCTGGGACATGGGGTAAGGTAATATCAGGATCATGTCCCATCCATCCGTGCCAATCGCTTCGGCAAAGCCCGTTTGCTTTTACCCGAATGACAACACTGCGTTCCTTTGGAGTTGGATCGGGCACATTTTGGATAGTTAATGGTTTTGCAAATTCTCTATAAACTGCCGCTCTCATAGTATAGCTCCTCTCAGTTCTAATTCTTTTGAAATAACTCTGGTTGCATTATCAAAAAAACATCTTGAATTACAGGTGCAATCTGATTATCTTCCAAGAAAAAAAGCCGCCCGACGATCTTCCGGATGACTGGCTTACTGCGCGAACCTGGAACCCGGCTATATTTCTCCTGTCAGAAAAATGGGGATTGGTGGCAGGTTTCAAGAAAAATTATCGCTTTATACCCCGTTTGACCCATTTTATCAATCCCTTTGTTGGCCCCTGAAAGAGCTACCTCCTTTCCATGCCTGAAGGGATCAATTCCGGGTTCGGGGTCCAGGCCCGGTCCGGTCTTTCTTGACCCTAACGTTGATGCCGATATAGAGCGAGAGAAGCGCTTCTGGACCAAATATTTTTGTAACTTTAGGGTCTACTGTCGGGTAGAACATACCGTTCGCCCCCATTGACGTATCATCCTTTTGTGGAAAGCCGGGCAGGGATCTTCGACCGGGATTCGTGAATCCCGCCGGGGCTGGAAACCGCTCAACCCAGGAGGCAGTTCATGCAAATATCGGGTGATGCAGACGCATTGCCCAATGTGACAAAGGATATCCTGTTATGGGGAAATATGGGGAGAGCATCATGGATGGGAAAAACCGGGCTGATATCAAAGCGGGCGCCCATGTCCTGGTTGTAAAAAAACAGGACCAGCGTTCCGGGAAACTGACAGAAGGAAACGTAAAGGATATCCTTACAAAATCTCCTACCCATCTCCACGGGATCAAGGTACGCCTGGAAAACGGCGTAGTGGGCCGGGTAAAAAAGATCGTAATAGTTCAACCATGAAAATAATATTAGACAAAATTTACAAGATAGACATGATAACAATCCTGTGAATCAAAAAAGGAGGCATCTGAAATGCCGTTTTCAGCCAGATGGAATCGGGATAAAATATTGTTAATCACGGATTAGGGATACCGGAATCTCATTCTTTCCTATTGCTTTTCGTATTGCCTTTCCTCTCTGAGGCTCTCCAGTCCCGCCCATCTGTCATATGCCTCATCCAACGCCAGCTTCAGCTCGCCCAACCGTGCCTGGGCCTTTCTTATCTTACCACCGTCATTTCTATAAAATTCCGGGGACGACATCTTCTCATAGATCCTCTTCTGTTCCTGCTCCAGTTCTTCTATGCGCCCGGGAAGGCTCTCCAGCTCCTTTGCCTCCTTGAAGGTTATTTTTCGGGGGCAATTCTTCTTCGGTCTTTTTCTCGATACTTTTTTCCCGACAGCGCGCTTTTTTCCTGATGCCTCTTTATCAGGTTGTGTTGGCCGCCCGGCGTATTCCACGACAGCGCCATGGTCCTCAAACACAAGAGTGCTCGTAACCACATTGTTCAGGAAGGCCCGGTCATGGCTCACCAGAAGTATGGTGCCGGAATATTCCAACAGTCGTTCTTCAAGCAGTTCAAGGGTTTCCATGTCAAGATCATTGGTCGGTTCGTCCAGTACGAGAAGGTTGGAGGGTCGTGTAAAGAGCCTGGCAAGGAGCAGCCTGTTTTTCTCTCCACCGGAAAGGATGCGCGCAGGACTCCTGGCCCGGTCCGGGGAGAAAAGAAAATCCTTCAGATAACTGATCACATGGCGCTGCACACCATTGATAAGGATCATATCCTTCCCTTC
>MVDB01000177.1 GCA_002050025.1 Desulfobacteraceae bacterium 4484_190.2 | reverse complement strand
TCGGACTGGCCCGGGGTCGTATGGGGATCGTTTCTTCAATCGCCGCTGTGGTGGCGGCCGTTATCCCGATCGGGGCACACCATCATGCAACGCGACGAATGGCTTTTCCCGCTGCTGGCAGGAATCGGATTCGGCGTTTTTTTCATTTGCATCGACCACGTCAGCCAAAGCGCCATTCTATGGCCCTTGGTGGCGGTCCGAGTAACATCGATCCTGACTGTGCTGTGCTTCGTTCTAACCCGGCAGAAAATCGAATGGCCCGGTGTCAAACAGATGCCGATGATCGCCTTTATCGGCATTGGCGACACCGCCGGCAACGTGTTTTTCGCCCTGGCCACCCGGCTGGGAAGACTGGACATTTCCACGGTAGTGGCGTCCCTTTATCCGGCCTTTACGGTATTGCTTGCCTGGTTCATCCTCAAAGAGCGCCTGATACTACGCCAGTGGATCGGTGTTGGTGCCGCCTTGTGCGCCCTGGTCCTGATCTCCTGAACCGCAAGGCCGTCTCAATCGAGATCAACTGGGACCTTGCATTTATTACACCTCTTCGCACCTCTGAATAGTTTGTGCCCACATTCAGGACAGAGATATCTGTCTTCCTCATCAAGAACCCACTTTTCAGTTCCCCATTTTCGCCAATAGGGTATAGCTCTCAAGATGACCTTTTTTCCAACCGGCATTGGGAAGTCTTCAATAAACTGGCAAGGAAAATCATCACACTCGTGACAACCCGAGTAACCCCTGCTTTGCGCACAATCTCTTATCAAACACGACTTACAAAATCCGAATGGATTGTCTGAAAGGCATCCCTCGCATTGAATATCATCTGCAGAGAGATCTTCAGCTCCCGGAAGTTTTCCCTTGTAAACGCCAACCAGTTTTTCCTTGAACTTCTCATTTCTTTCTCTGCTGGCATAATAGACTGCACACACGCCACAATATAAGCCACAGGGGGCCAAAAAATCCGGATTAATTTTCATGGGGTATCTCCTTAATTAAGTCCTGACAAGAGACCTTTCGATAATTACTCTATAAATTCGCCTCGCCTTTTCGTCAAGATCACTATTGATAGAGCCGCAAAAAGGCACAAAATCCATAAAAAATCAGAATCTGTTATATGCCAACTTCCTTCTATTCTCCAATAATGCATGTTTGAACAAGAGATTGGATTCAATATTCACCTCGGCTAATTCAACGAGGTGCTGATGATGGGTAAAAAAGATCACTTGCGTTTTCTTCGACAGCTCTGCAAGTACTTTCAATGTCGCTATCGCCCTTTCGTTATCAAATTTGATAAGGATATCGTCAAGGATAAATGGCATAGGTTCATTGTTATCGAGATACGACTCAAGACTCGACAGCCTCAAAGACAGGTAAAGCTGATCAGTTGTACCGTCACTCATGCCATTCACCCCCACAAGTTCTTTGCCACCCGGGCGGACTCCCATTAGCACCGGATTGCCATTTTCGTCGAACTCAGCCCTGATCCCCTCGAAGAATCCGAGCGTGAGGTTTGCAAAGATTTCGTTCGTCCGTTTTAAAATAGGTCCCTGGTGCTTTTCACGGTATCTTTCAATCGCCTGAGCCAAAACAGCCGCTGCGATCCTGAGGCGAGCATACTTTTCCGTGTCTCTCTCCAAGTGAGCTAAAATTTCCTGGTTTGCCTCCGCGAGCGCTGCTGCCCTGGCGCTCCCGTCCATCTTTTTAAGTTCATTCCTTTCCTCGCCAATAGCCTGGTCGAGACCTGATTTTTCTTCATTTAAGGCATTGGTTTTTTCATTCAGTTTCCCTATTTGCCCTTCTATTCCGTCTAGATCAACTGCCAGGGCCTCCGCGACAAAATCATCGATCTTAGCTCCGGCGCTCAGTTTGTGTAATTGCCCCTCTAAATCTTCTACATTTATCTCAATTTGCCTACGTTTTGATGAGCGCCTTTCTGCCTCAGCAAGGTCCTCATATTTTGTGCATCTTGCTTCGTCACACATCGTGTCCAGTTCGGACCTAATCCCTGAAATGCTTTGTTCGGCCTCACGAATCCGTTTTTGCTCTTGGTTTCTCTGTTTTTTCAGACGATCAAATTGCGCTTTAGCAGTTCTCGATCGGTTCAACGCAGTATTAAGTTCAGATGCAGCCTGTTCAACTGGTAATTCCTTTAAGTCCTGCGCCACCCGATTAACTAAAGTAGTCACATTTGTTGTAAACACTTCGGCATCCCGTTCGATACTTTTTAAACGCTTATGAAGAACGCCTGCCTCCTTAAGCTTTTCAAAAAGACTTTTCAAATCTTCCATAACGGCATTGGCCTGGGCAGGGATAGCTTTCCCGTCAAGCCCCAACGGTTGGATCGCCCCCTCCCATTGACTTTGCCAATTTGATATATCAGACTCAGCTTTTTTCAGCCTCGAATCAGCCTCCTTTAACTCACCATCTTTTTGCTTTTTATCTGAAAAGAGCTTTTCCCTCTTAATCCTGATGCTTTCCTGCTTTTCAATGATCTTCCGACATCTGCTTATAAGTTTTGTCAAGGACTCACCGCCTTGTGAAGGGAGTTCTGAAATGGAATGCAGGCAATCATCCAAATTCCCGCGGCAGCTATCCATTTTGACTTTCAAATCATCGGTTTTCCGCCTTCTTTCCTGAACATCATGGAACTCTTTGAGCATCCCTGCCTGATCCTGAACCCAGGTACGCATTTCCCTCGGTGTTTGAGGCGATACCCCAACGGATTCCCACACTTTTGACCATCTCTTTCTGATTTCATTCAGTTCTTTATCGGCGCTGGTCTCCTGTAATTTCAATCGATCAATCCGGGTCTTCTCGGTCTCTTGATCCGAAATAAGTTTGGCCTTCTTTGCAACCCGATCCGCTTCGCGCCTCAACCGGTCGGATACTTCGTCTGCTTTTTGAACACTTACCTCATAGGCCTCGGTCAGGGTATCTGCCTTCTGATCGGATGCTATGAAAGCCTGCGCCTTTTCACCTGGTTCCTGATTATTTTCAAGGACACTGCGAATGAGCCTCCATCCTTTCTGTCGAGATCCTCTCGCATTCCTAAGATCATCCTCGGTAGGGACTTCACGTTCCAATTCCAATTCCTTAAGCTGCCCCTCTATATTCACGTGCGTATCTCGGGCATTACGCAGCTCAGCTTGAATCTGTGATAGTTTTTTTTGTGCCTCATCAAACTCATGATCAAAGATATCTATCGTCTCAATCGAAGGTAACGGCAACTTGTTGAGGTCTTCCAGGGTTCCCTGAAAGAGTGTCTGCCTTTTAAGTGCAGTTTCCAGGAATTCAAAAATACTTTTAATGTCTTTGCTCTCTGACTCGTAATGGTCCTCAAGGGCACCGTATTTTGTTGCCCGTTCTATGGCCTCCTTGAGATTATCTACGTTTATGAGGGTTTCACAACCTTCAATCTGTTCGTGAACCCCTTTTATTTGAAGTGTAAGCTTTAAAACTCCTTCTTGTCCATTTTCAAGCCTCGTCATCAGGCGTTCGTATTCTGTACTCAATTGCTGTACCCTGACAGTCTCCGACTTTTTCAGCCTGAGTTTCTCTGACTCTTCCAAAGTCAGGTCATCCCTTAACCCCGAAAGAATTTCCCTTGCCTCACCCCATAATACATCTCTACGTGCTTGAATCTGGATCTTATCTTTGGCGGCTTTTTGATAACTTCCCAGCTCTCTGTAGTACGCTTCAATCAGGTCTGCCTTATCCAGAATCGCCTCATTGATGGCAAGTTGTTCCATGCCTCTGGAAGTCTCCTTGATATTGTCCCGGGCCTGGTCTCTTTTGTTCTCCATGATCCGCAAATCCGAGAGAAGCTGATTCCGTCTTTCGCCGAAATCCTCTCGAAGAAGAACAGCCCCGGAGTATAACCCCAGTTCATCGAGCAACCCTTTGCGCCTGGATATCAAAGGGAGGCCCTCTCTGATCCGTTCCAGGTGATGTTTTTCAGTCTGTAACTCCTGGGATTCGAAATCCACTTCATTCCTGCGCTTCATTGCGGCGCTCAACGCCTTGTCATGCCTTTCCCATTCCTGCCCAGGCAGTTGCGCCTCTCTCAGGTTTTTCTGATTTTCTCTGAAATCGGATATAGCCTCATTTATTGGCCTTTTTGACGCTGAAGGCGTAAAAATGGCATCAGACTCTGTTTGAAGGTCTATTTGAACCTTTCGAAGATCGGAAATTCCTGCTCCAGCAGCAAACAGGGCCTGGCCCACATCTCCGCCGCCCCCAATGATCTCCTGGCCTCCACGCACGAGATCTTCATGTCCGATGCCAAACATCGTCGTAAACACATCATCATCTATATTACCTAAAAACTTCTGAAAAAAGGCTTCTTCGATAGGATTTTCATCATCTCTTCCGCGCAGTGTATTAATCTTGCCTTTTCTCCGGACAACTTCTATCATTGTCCCATCACTATGTTGCAAGACTCCCCCAACCCTCATTTTTGCGTAAGGGTGAATAAAATCGTCAGGAGATCGAGCAGGGATGCCATAGAGCATCTGCCGAAGCGCTCGGAGCGCAGAGCTTTTTCCGGCCTCATTGGGCCCGTACACGATGTGCAGGCCTTCTTTTCCTTCAGCGAAATCGATCAAGGCCTCAGTGAAAGGCCCAAATGCGAGAAGATTTAATTTAAGTATCTTCATTTCGTATCCTCCCTCTTTAACAGCCGGCGGACAAGAACAGGTCGGACTTGATCCAGTATTTCGGTTATCCAATCCGGATCGCTCAGATCTAAAGCTTCACTTCCATCTTTAAGTTCCCGCGGCAGTTTTCTCTCCAAGTCTGCTAAAACCCCACCCAGAACCTTAAGTCGATCTGAATCAGCACCAATCTCGTCAATATATCGAAGGAGCTCGCCTACAGGGCCACTTGCTGTTTTTAGAGATCGTGGTTTTCAGTTTAACCTTCTCTATACAGATCCTTCCACCGCTTGTGTCCAAGGCGGCAGACCGAATTTCGCTTGTCCATTTCTCGATATCTGAGGCAAGGTCATTATGGGCATTAGACTCACCTGAAATTCGAATTCGAGCAACCAGTGGCAAGCCTTCGTTCTCTTCCATTAGCATTTCAAGATGCCCAATAACCAAGTCAATAACCTCATACCCTGTCTCAGCAGGCGAAGCATCTATTTCAACCACAAACCAGC
>MVDB01000017.1 GCA_002050025.1 Desulfobacteraceae bacterium 4484_190.2 | reverse complement strand
CAAAACTTCTAAGGAACTGGCCCAACTGGCCCATTCCCAAAGCATACTTGAAGCATCTGTCGGTATGGCGACCATCAATTCACTTCTTGAGATTGATGAGGACTTATGCATTGAGCTTAATGCCGCTGAACTGATCATGGAAAAGGGGAAGGGCAAGAGAGTAGCTGTTGTGGGGCATTTCCCATTTATCCCCAGGGTTCGTAAAAATGCAAAAAGACTTTGGGTTATTGAAAAAAATCAGAAGGAGGACGATTTCGGTGAAGCTGAGGCAGACAATCTGATTCCACAGGCAGATGTTGTAGCCATAACTGGTACTGCCTTAACAAACCATACACTGGATCATCTGCTTGAACTCTGTAGCCCGGGTGCCTATGTGATCATGCTGGGCGATACGGCCCCCCTCTCTCCTATCCTATAGGCACTAAGTTATTTTGTAAACATTCACAGGTTGCATTTATTCCATATGGGGCTGTTTTGAAAGATGAACGTCCAACATCGAATTAAAAAACAAAAATTCAATACCGAACATTCAACGACTATTTCTATTTCTTTTCATCCGTTTTGATACTCGTAACGAAAATCTTAAGTAATTTTAGCTGGATTCCTGTTATCCAATTGCAAGGTATTCCGGGCCTCCAGCGAACCGGAGACCCGGAAGTACATTTTGCTCAACATTATGATTCCGAAGATTGCGACTGGAGCTCCTCGATGCGTTTGTTTATGGCATCAAGTTCATTCTTCATGGCATCGGCTTCATTTTTGAGCATATTAGCCTCATCTTCTGGTTTCATGGCGTAAGGGCTCCCATAAGGGGCATTGTAGGCTGGTCCATACCATCCTCCAGCAGGAGGATAAGCTCCGCGCCAGCCAGGCCGTCCCGGAGGGATTGCAACGTCCCCGAGCTCCTCCGGTCATGGGGCCTGCGCCCATGGGTCCTGTTCCATCTAATCCTGGCATAATAAACACCTCCTCTATAAATTTTTTCTTATCGTGTATGATATCATTGCCACATTATCCTTTGAACGATATCTCATAACGCTACCGGCCTCTCGGTGTAGAGTAAGCTCCACGCCTGCCAATGCCTGTACCGTAACCTCGACCCCTGCCAGAGCCTGGCCGGAAGCCGCTGCTAAATCCACGGCCCTGACCGGAACTTTGAGCACGACCAAAGCCCTGGGCATAACTGGGGCCAAAATATCCGGTTCTCCCTGTCGTTGCCGGACCATAAGCGCTCTGGGAAGGATTGCAGTAACCTCGACCCCGTCCAGTCATAGGACCCGTTCCTGCAGGTCCAGTTCCGTTAAATCCAGGCATATCAAACACCTCCTTTCTTTTAAAATCCACCGCTCCAACCCCGGCGGTGCCTTCCTCTTCCTCTGGGCGGCATATCAAAATGACCGCCTTCAATTCTAAGGATTTTGCCCATAACCAATGCATCAGCAACAATGGCCCGTGCCTCAGCCAGGATCCTCCCAAAGGTCTGACGTGAGACATTCATCATTCGTGCTGCTGTCTCTTGATCTAACCCTTGAAAATCGTTCAATTTGACCGCCTCAAGGCCCTCTATGGGAAGGATAACCTCCTCTTTTCCCCATGGGGGCATCCTGTTGGGAATAAAGGCGTCAACAATAGGACGTCCCTGAACAAATCTGAGCTTTCTCGGCCTGGGCATTAATAGGACGTCCCTGAACAAATCTGAGCTTTCTCGGCCTGGGCATTTTCACCTCCTGTTATGAGCTTGTGCTCATAATATAATTATTTGCAGAGAATAGTCAAGCATTTTTTTTGAGCATAAGCTCAATATTATTCCGTATGAGATGGTTTAGGACCGATTTTCCTTTACCAAAATGCCAATGCAGTTTTTTTGAGCATAAGCTCAATATTATTCCGTATGAGATGGTTTAGGACCGATTTTCCTTTACCAAAATGCCAATGCAGTATCCGGCAAGGAGTGATCCAAAGATGGTAAAAACCGTCAGAATCAGCACATAAATCCAACCGAAATATGAAATCATTATGGGCAGGAGAAATGGTTTAACAGCCCTGTTCCCTAAGAAAATGGCTATAAAAGAGCTGTCAGCTCCTTTTTCCCGTAGCGCCTTCAGCATGGGATACCATGCATAAATTGGCCCTGCCGAGATGATCCCTGCTGCGGCTGAGAGTATGATGCCTTTGATGCCAGCTTCTTTGCCGAGGAACTTTGTAATGTATGCTGGTTTTAAAAAGAGATTCAGGACAAGCATGAGAATGAAAACAAGGCACAATGGCATTATGATGTTGGCAAAGACCTTTCCGCTGCTCCTGAGTGCTATTAAGGCCTTGCCTGGCATTATAATAAAGAGAATACCATAGATGAACAACACGGAGGCAGGGAAAATGAGAAGGTGCACTGCGCGTTTTTTCCATATTTTAGTCAGATATCTATCCTTGTTCAAAGAAATCACCCCGTAATGAAGTTTAAAATACCTACAGTAGCAAAAGCTATGGCTATGGACAGGGCAAAGGATATGCCATTTCGTATAAGGGCAAATTTGCTGCCCAGGGCACTTATCTCAGCGGGCAACTGTGCCAGGCCAACTGTCACCCATGCAATAATGAGGGCAGTGACCGCACAAAGGCCCACTCCATATTCCAGCAACCCTCCCCCTATGATGTAACTATTGATGGGGTTTCCTGTAAAAATACTACCGAAGCAGGCTCCCCATAAAGTATCCAATGCCCTGTTTCCAGTGAAGAGATAGGACAAGAGCTCTTTTGAAGCGAATGCATTGAAAAGACCTATGAGTAGGACGACACCTACCAGTATTGGCAAGAGGTTGATAAACTGATTAGAGGAATTTTTTAGTGCGAGAAATAAAGTGCGCCTGTCAATCTTGGCCCCTCCTGATTCAGATTTCCGTACAACTCCCATACGTCTCTGCAGGTCACCCGTCTTGTATTGCTGCACGACCTCTGCTACCGTGCCGCTGACCCCGGTCAGAATCTCTATCCCGTTTGCTGAAAGATACTTCTCAGCAGTTGGACTACAGTAACCTGTCAAAACGGTATCGACCTTCTTGCTGATGGCCAGCACTACAGCCTGTATGCCGCCACCACCTTGCCCAGATCCTCCAGGGTAAGGAACCGCCTCAACCGCCATTGTCCTCAAATCAATGATCATCAAATATTTAGATGTCCCCAATCTGCTTCCTACCCTTGCTTCTAAATCTGGCTTGTTAGATGAGATGGCAATTCTCAAGGCTGCCTCCTAACCCGGATAAACCGGAAAAGTGCCTTTTTATCCCGCTTGCAGCGGGGAAGTTAAGGAGTCGCTTCGCTCCGTCTATTCACATAAAGTAGACAGAATTTCACAGATAAGAAACTCAATATCCAAACCCCTCAAATTTTTAGTTCTTAAGCAGGATACGACAGGACCAAACAGGTAGTAAAAAGTTAAATCGCCGTTCATTTTTTAAGAATTATTGCCTATTCTTGACTTATGTCAAGGACAAGGGATTTATAACGATGCTAATATTATGCTGATATGCAAGAGAAAAGCAAATCAGATTTATTATTTCGAAAAGGAGGCGTCATATGGCAAAAGAATGGGAAAATAAAAAGGATCTTTTTGATGTAGTAGACGTAAGGAAGTTGACAGGTAATTTTTTGCCGGGTATTCTCAATAAGGCTGGGAAGATTGAAGTGGGCGAAGGTATAAGTGTTGTTCAGAGTTTTGAGCCTATTCCGCTCTACTCTGCCATGGCTGATCTTGGTTTTGAACACATTACCGATAAGGTTTCGGATAGCGAGTATCGCGTCTATTTTTGCAGGGTTGAGAATAAAGAGGCATCCTTTAGTGGCGTTGGGGATATGCCCTTAAAACCGACCGCTATTCTCAATTTCAAAAAGATCGACAATTCACTGGCTGACATCGTGGTCAATTTCTGGAACTTAACGTGGGGAAAAGAGGAGCCTGCAATTGATCAAAAAACGAAACTGCTTTTGTCATTGTCAAATGGCGTGGGCGCTGGCAGGCTTCGCCAGGCGACCCGTGAACTGGTAAAGGCCTATTCAATCGGTGTCACCGTTTCCGAGCTGGATGAGCTTTTTTCCATGTTCGTCTGGAACGGGGGAGTTGGAACATTTGCCTCCGAGATAGGCCCTTCCTCTCTGTTCGGGGCGTATCAGCTCATAAAAACCCTTGAAGGCAAAGGGAAGACACGAGAAGAAGTTATGGGTGAGCTTATTGAAAAATTTGGCGAGAAAAATCCGGAAGTGAACGTGATACCCAAGTAAGATAGTCTGAATTGTGCCTTAACGAAAACCCCGTTCAGGCACTAAATGTACTTTAAATCTTAATAACCCTATAAGGAGGTACTGGAATGAAAGCAAGAAAAATAAAAGACCGCATTTACTGGATGGGTTCTGTGGATTGGGACAGGCGTCTGTTCGACTCCCTTGTCCCCCTGCCGGACGGAACGAGCTATAACGTCTATCTCATTGAAGGGAGTGAGAAGACTGTTTTGCTGGATACAGTTGATCCCCCAATGGCCGATGAACTTCTATCACAGCTTGAGGGGATCTCTAAAATCGATTACGTCGTCTCGCAGCATGCGGAGCAGGACCACTCCGGAACAATCCCGCAGGTCCTTGAAAAATATCCTGACGCAAAGCTGATATCAACTCCTAAAGCAAAGGGGATGCTTATCGATCTTCTGAGAATACCTGAGGAATCTTTCATAACTGTCAAGGATGGCGAAACTTTATCTCTCGGGGATAAGACCTTGAAGTTTATACATGCCCCCTGGGTTCATTGGCCTGAGACCATGGTGACCTATCTCGAAGAAGACAGGATCCTTTTCAGTTGCGATTTTTTCGGTTCCCATATTGCAACAACTGATCTTTTTGTCACCGATGAAGGGCGCGTTTATGAGGCAGCTAAACGCTACTTTGCCGAGATTATGATGCCATTCCGGAACGTGATCCAAAAGAACCTGGAAAAACTCGCGTCTTACGATATAGAAATGATCGCTCCGAGTCATGGCCAAATATTTCCACGCGCGGCATTTATTATGGATGCCTACCGTGACTGGATACTCGGCCCTCCCCGAAACACAGTGGTCCTGCCTTATGTTTCAATGCACGAAAGCACAAAACAGATGGTCGATTGTCTTGTTTCAGCCCTCGTGGAAAGAGGTGTTCGGGTCGAGCAGTTCAACCTGGAAGTAACCGATATCGGAAAACTTGCCATGGCCCTGGTTGATGCAGCTACAATCGTTGTCGGGACTCCCACAATACTGGCAGGCCCTCATCCTTACGCTGCTTATGCTGCATTCCTTGCCAATGCACTCCGTCCCACAACGAAGTTCCTTTCCATTATTGGTTCATATGGATGGGGAGGAAAAACCGTAGACGTATTGGCGGGAATGATCCCTAATCTCAAGGTAGAGGTCATAGACCCTGTACTTTGCAAAGGGGTGCCTTCAGAAAAGGATTTTAAGGCATTGGATGATCTGGCTGAGGCTATTTCGGAAAAACACAGGGAGCACAATTTTACTAAATAAGGGTTTTAAGGCGTGGCTCCAAATCCTCTGAGGAGGTAAACCGATGAATATTAGAACGTGGAAGAGTGATGCGGTAACAATAAAAGTGGATTACGATAAATGTAAAGGCCATAGTGACTGTGTGGATGCATGCCCATCGGAAGTTTACGAAATGACAGATGGCAAGACTGTGCCTGTGAACATCGATGAGTGCATTGAATGCTGCGCTTGTGCCGAGAACTGTCCGGAAGGGGCTATAGATCACAGCGCCTGTGAATAAAAGGGGGGATCTTGATTGACTATTTTCGATTGACTATTGAAAAAAATATATCCTTAGATAATCAATAATCAATCGACGAAGGCTGATTGCCAGAGTACGTTATGGGTCTTGACCGGGTTGTGAATTCCCTTAACCTTTATTTCGCCAATCTCTTCCGTTTTAAAAATATTTTTTACCTTGCTGCAGGTCCTCTGGCTTATCAGGATCTGGCCCGGTTTAGCTATTGATTCGAGCCTGGATGCCACATTGACCTGATTGCCAATAACCGTGTAATCCCTGTGCATATCAGAGCCGATATTCCCAACGGTCATGAATCCGGTATTGATCCCGATACCCACACCAAGTTCATGGCCGTATTGCTGGAAATTGTTTTTTAGATCAGCCACTTTTTTCTGCATATCAATGGCCATCTGCACAGCCCGTTCAACATGATCCTCCATTGGAATGGGGTCACCGAAAAAAATGAGAAGCCCATCGCCAATAATTTTATTTAGTGTCCCATCGTGATAATGGACGATCTTGATCATCTCGGAAAGATACATGTCCATGAGGTGAAATAATTCTTCAGGCTCCAGGCTGTCTGTAAGGCTTGAGAAGCTCCTGATATCTGTGAATACGACGGTCATCATTTTTCTTTGTGGTTCTGCCCCAAAAGTATGGCCGCTGGTGAGTATCTTTTCTGCCAGTTTGGGGGACAGATAGCGTCGCAGTTCATTATACTTTTCCAATTGTATAACCTGGCCCTTGACCTTTGCCTCAAGGTTGTGGTTCAGTTGCAGCAAATCCTGCTGTGCATTGCGGAGTTCTGCGGTTCGCTCTTCCACCTTCTGCTCCAACTCTCGGGCATATTCGTCCAGCCTGGCCGTTGCCTTTTTCAGCTCCGTGTTGGTTTTTTCAAGGACTAGGCATGCCTCATTTTTGACCCTCACACTTCTTCTGAGCTGGTCGATTGTCTCCACAAGTTCTTTCCCTGGTTCTCTGTGGTTTTCCCGGATCTTAGAGATTTGGGAAAGCCGGTGAAAGAGGGAGCCTCGATCGTATGTGACATCCAGGATAAAATAGGGGGCCATAAATATTTCTCCTGCGTTGAGGAGAATAAGGTTCTCGATTTGGACAGTCTCTGTTATGAGGATGGCTTTTTTCTTATCTATACCGCCGGAAGGGTAATTAGGGGCTCGCTTGCTGTATTTACCCAGGTAGGCCTGCTTGCCGTTTACAACCTCTGATTCGAGAAAGACTTTTTCCCCTACAATGGTTCGACGACCATGCTCCGGGTGTCTGATGGTCATCATGTCCGCCTCGATTGTGGCATCAAGCCTGTAAGGAATGAATTCAGGCTCTTCGTTGAATAGGACCTCGGGATTGTAAGGGGTCAGTACCTGTCGAATGGAGGCAGGTGGCATCCCCCAGATGGTGGGAATGGACGAAATGATGCCTCTCGTGTAATGATCGCCCATGTAATCCCTGTTGGGATCCATATCGTTGTGGAACTCGATTTTTATGAGGGTTCTTATTTTTTTTATGTTGCGATCATAGGTGGGCGGTAAAATGATCTCAATCTCTTTAGTGTCTGCAAAATTCTTATTGAAGAAAGAGAGCTTATTAAAGCCGTCATTTGGTGTGGCAAAAACCCTTACAAAGTAATGGAAACGCCCCCAGGAACGAAGCTTCGCAGAAGAGGCTCCACAATCAAAGAAGAAATTTGGTTCATTGACCAGTTCTTTGGCTCTCCGGAAAATTCTGTTGAAATTTTCATAGGTAGTCCACTCATCTTCATTAAGGAAAAAATCTTCTGGTGAAGGGTACTCATCGGCAGGGTAGGGGAGACCATCAAATAGCGAATGGTGGGTTCCCAGTCTATAGCTGACATAGGTGGCTATGATGTTTGTGTTCCGGTTGCTGATACAATCCAGGCGACTCATGCTTTGATCCGGATAAGAACTCTATGTTTTAGGGAGATAAACTGATTCAGAGATCTTCTCAAAATGTTCGATAAGTAAATTCAAATCTTTTGAAGGGATTGACCTGTTCACGTGTCCAAGTATCCCATAGCCTTCAGCTCTTTCGTCAACTTCTCTCGTAGGAAGATCGGAAATAAGGATAATAGAAGTCATTGGGGATGTCATCACAATTTTCCTCATGATTTCAAAGGTAGAACTGGCCTCTTTTGCATCTCCCACGATAGCAAGTGGGTAAGGAGTTTTCCTTAAACGATCCAGTGCCTCGTCTTCGTTGGATGAGCTGTTTACAATATACGATTTTTCTTTAAGTATTAGTTCAATTGACTCAACAACTGTCTGGTCTTTTTCTACCACTAATGCCTGTATATTTCCCTGCTTTTCCATGACCAGCATTCCCCTCACATGAGAGCTTAAACAGCTTTAAGAATATAACCACAATAGCCCTATTCAAGATTGTGTGTCAACATGCTTATTTTTTCATCATTTTTGGCCTTGACAATGGGATTGAGTGTTATAATATTGAAATGATAAATTTTTCGGGACGTGGCGCAGTCTGGAAGCGCACCTGAATGGGGTTCAGGGGGCCCGGGGTTCAAATCCCCGCGTCCCGACCATGTAATTTTAAGGGGTTATATCAATTTGGTATGACCCTTTTTTTTGCTATTTGCAGGGCTGGTTTCGCTAATTCCGAAGATAGATATCAAAATATCATGGATGTCCCTATAAACCCCTCAGGTTTTGGTATTTGAGGGAATTTGTGGTTCACAGGCTGCTTTCAAGGTCCAAGAATTGATCTTCGATCTGATACAAAAATTGATCCAATTCATTCAATTTTCTTGATAAGAGAAGCTCTCCCGCCGTTTTTTTAAGCGCCTTCATTTGGGTTACGTAAGGGTTGATTTTCTCTTTGATGTCTGAAGGGACCATACTGTCACGGGACATGCTCGCCAGGGAATCAACAAGAACGTAGAGGGAAGGTTCGTTTTCTAAAGACTCCTTATAATCCATACTGCTCATAAGTTTTGAGATCTTTGGGAAGACTTTTACCAAAGGTTTTCCATAAAATGGCCTCAACCTAATATCAATCTGCATGTATTTACTCATGTGGACATCCCTCGTTTTCATAAATCAACAGGCTAAAAGGAAAAGGTCTACTTTTTATCGTCAGGATAACGCTCAGCAATAGACTTTAATACATCCAAACACGAAAAAAATGCATCTATCACCTCGGGATCAAAATGTTTGCCAGAACTACGATGCATTTCTTCAACAATACGTCCATCGTCCCATGGATCCTTATAAGATCTTCGGGAACAAAGCGCATCATATACATCAGCTACTGCCACTATCCTTCCAAAGAGCGGGATCTCTTCCCCTTTTTTGGGTAGAGGCTTTCCGTGGGGCCCTTCAAAACCAGGGACTGGTTTACCGGAAATGGGGTCCATATGCCCGGGATAGCCTGTTCCGTCCCATTTTTCGTGATGGCTGAGGGCCACCTCAGCGGCCACATCATCAAATTCCGATTGTGCATTTTTGAAAAGCCTGGCACCTATGTACGTATGGCTTTTCATTATATCAAACTCTTGGGGTAACAGTTGCCCTGGCTTTTTTAGTATTAGATCGCTGATGGCTACTTTTCCTACATCATGCAGCATGGCCGCCATTCTCAGGATATCCCTTTGCCTTTCAATCTGGTAAACGGGAACATCTTTTTTGCGGGCCCATGTTTCATATAGCTCAACCGAATAAGCAGCCACCCTGTTGACGTGGGCGCCTGTTTCCGTTGGGTCCCTCAGTTCCGCCATACTGATCATGCGCATAATAATATTTCGGGTCATCTGCGCTCTTTCCACCGCCAGCGCTGCACTGGTCGCGAAATTATTGATCAACGATTCGTCTGAACGGGAGAATGGAATGATATTCCCTTGAGAATTCTGCGCATTTATGATCTGCATGACACCCAGTACATCGCCCCGCTGGTTGATCATTGGGACGGTGAGGATGGAATGGGTTCTATAGTCTGAAATACTGTCATAATCAGAGTCAAACGTGTAGGGTTCAGAACCATTTATCTTATATGCATCAGAGATGTTTACAATCTGGCAGTTTTTTGCCACATAGCCGGCAATAGACCTGCTGTTGATGGGAATGAAAAACGTGCTATAAATAAGTTTCTCGTTAGGCCCCAGCCTTTTGTGTAAGGTGTCGTTCTGTGTATGACTGAATTTGAGTCTATCACCCTGCTTCAGGTAAATAGAGCCGGCATCGGCATTAAAAAATTTTCGGACACGTGTCAGGATCCTCTCTAAGAGAATGTCCAGGTCCTTTACCTCATTGATATCCAGGCTTATTTGGGTAATAAGATCGATTTTTTGTGTTTCCATAATTCCTGTCTAACTCCGTGTTCCAAAGTGCGTAGAATGGTTATAGGACTCTATCAGGTAGTCTATGGCACTCCGGTATCAAAAAAATTCTATCATAAAAGGAGTTGACATACAAGCATTGGATGAGACACTTCAGGGCGTCTATTTTGATGTTGTTGCAGGTGCGCCGATAATCATCTTGACGAGATCGTGAAAGCTTTGGTAAATATCCTCCATGAATCCCCTCGATTTAGTCATAATTGCCGTAATGGTCTTTTTCATTGTACGTGGTATATTTCGGGGATTTTTCAGAGAGATAGGGTCCCTCGCCGGCGTAATCCTGGGTATCTGGCTCGCTGTTCACTATCAACCCCAAATGACGAGCTATTTAAAGGCATTTGTACCAACCCTAAAATATCTTCCGTTGATTAGCTTTGGTCTTATCTTTGTTATTGTTCTTGTTTTGTGCAACCTCGCAGGCTTAGCCATGAAGATGATGATGAAAAGGCTTTTATTTGGTTGGGCTGATAGGGGCCTGGGTGTTACACTCGCCATTTTGAAAGGTATCATCCTGACGTATCTCGTCATTGTCCTGCTTACAGTTTTTATGCCCTCAAAGGCACCGCTCATGGCCAAATCAAAGTTGGCACCATTGATTATTAATTCCTACCAATCCCTGGTCAGTCTCACATCTCCAGGGTCCTACGAGAAATGGAAGCAAAAACTTCTTGGAGAGAAAAAGAAAAAGGACAGTGCCGTCCCAAAAAAGCGCGAGGATCCTACCTCATAATGGATTCCGATAAATTATCCAGAGCCGTTGTGGCGCTTGTTGAGTTGGTGACGCGGCTTCGAAGTCCAGGCGGCTGCCCGTGGGACGCCGAACAAACAGATTCGACCCTTAAGATGTATCTGCTCGAAGAGGCCTATGAGGTCCTTGATGCCATCGAGCAATCATCCCCAAAAGATGTTTGCATGGAACTGGGCGACCTGCTGTTTCAGATCCTTTTTTTGGCCCATCTGGCGGCAGAAAGAAAGGAATTTGATTTCACTGAAGTGGTGGAAAAGATCACTGAAAAGATGATCCGTCGGCACCCTCACGTATTTGGTGATACAAGCGTGGATAACGCTGAGGATGTGGCTCTCAATTGGGCAAAGATAAAGGCAGAGGAGAAAGGCGCCCATCAGAAATCGTCGTCTGTTTTTGAGAGCGTTCCCACGAATCTGCCTGCACTTTTGAGAACCCATAGGTTGAGTGAAAGGGCGTCAAGATTGAATCCTGGCCTGGCAAACGGGGAAAAAATATGGAACAAGGTCCTTGGACAATTCGAGACACTGAAATCGGCTGTAACCCGAGAAGATAGGGGCTCGGTTCGTGAAGCAATGAGTGGGCTTCTTTTCAGTCTTTCAAATCTAACACGGCTCTGGGGGTTCAATGCAGAGAATCTATTGAGGCTTGCCAATCAAGAATTTCTGGAATGTTTTAAAAAGGCAGAAAAAGGAGGTTCTCAGTCATTCGGCGACTAATAAGATGGGGGGCGTGGACGCTATTTATATTGTGTCTTCTTACAGTCCTTCAAGTTTTTTCCTTGAGGCTCATGAATCCGCCATTCACTGCTGTGACGGCCTGGAACTGGATTCGACACAGCGACACTTCAACACATAATCAGCTCAAAAGTTCGTGGCAGTCACTCAAGAAAATTTCACCGCATCTCAGAAAAGCAGTCCTTGCAGGTGAGGACCAACGATTTTTGTCCCATCACGGATTTGATTTTAAAGAATTGAATCAGGCAATTAAGGATATGGCTTTGAAAAAAGGCGCCAGGGGAGCCAGCACTATCACAATGCAGGTGGCCAGGACAGTCTTTCTATGGCCTAATAGAAGCTTGTTCAGAAAAGTGGCCGAAGCCTACTATACTGTGCTCATTGAGATCTTTTGGAGCAAAGAAAGAATATTGGAAATCTATCTCAACACTGTAGACTGGGGGTCAGGTCTCATGGGGGCAGAAGCAGCATCAAGAAAGTATTTTCACCGGACTTCTGCCAGTATCTCGCGTCCTCAGGCAGCCCTTCTTGCAGCCATTTTACCCAGCCCCGACAAGTGGTCTCCAACAAATCCCAGCGCCTATGTATCAATGAGACAAAGAACGATTCTAAGAGATATGAAAAGAATGCCCTTGCTCTCTTGACCATGTTTTCAGGCATTTTATACAGAACCAGCTTGCGGACCCGATTAGGTGTATGCCTGCTTTATCATGGTAGTGCAACAGCCACAGGTATACTGTCATCGAGTACAGGTACCTGTCCTTGCTGTACTGACATCTTCTGGTAGGCCAGGTATTCTTTACAGTTATCCTTGAATGGGCATTTTTCCTGGCAGATACGGATACTTAAGCGAGGTGAATTCCTCTTTCTGAGACAGACAATATATTCGTTCATGAAAAACTCCAATCCTATAAAGATATTTAATTATAATTTAATTATGATATTTTATTACATAAATATTATTATATGTCAATAAATATCTAAAACAGCGAAATCCATCCCGCGTTCTGCGGGACCTAACCTATTCTATGAAAAACGTTAAAACCTAACCGCACGGGGAGCAATTTTTTGACAATATATGGTTTAACGACTAATATGAATCGACATACACAAATAGAAAATTCAGGCTATTTAAAATGGCCCAATCTCATTCGCGGAACCCTGATCAAACGATATAAACGCTTCATGGCCGATATAAAACTCAGAAATGGTCATGTGGTAACGGCCCACTGTCCCAATACCGGGAGCATGCTGGAATGTTCCGAACCGGGACGGACGGTTTATCTGTCCCGCCACAACAACCCTAAAAGGCGGCTTAAGTACACGTGGGAGATGATAGAGATGCCCACTTCTCTGGTAGGCGTCAACACGTTGGTCCCAAACAAACTCGTAAAAACTTCCATTCTGGCGGGAAAAATCCAGGGATTGCCGGGATTTCATCGCGTTCGTTCGGAAGTTAAATACGGTGATAATTCTCGGATTGATCTCCTCCTTGAAAAAGGAGAAAGCCGTTGTTTTGTTGAGATAAAGAATTGTACTCTTGTGATCGATGGCATGGCCTGTTTTCCCGATGCAGTGACATCACGGGGGCTCAAGCATCTGGTGGAGCTTCAACAACAGGTGCGTTTGGGCGATCGGTCTGTGATGTTTTTCCTGGTACAACGCATGGATGCAAAGGTGTTCAAGCCCGCAGACCATATTGATCCTGCCTATGGCAATGAACTCAGAAAGGCGGTCAGGAACGGCGTAGAGATCATGGTTTACGATGTTTTTTTGGATCTTAAAGGGATCAGGCTGAATCGGCGACTGCTTTATGTTATTTGATAGGAACAGGAGAGTTTTTGATTTTTAGGATTAAAATGGATTTGAATGTTAACGACAGGTATTTTGAAAGATGATCAGTGCAATTGTGATGGCAGGTTATAACAACAAGCGGGAAGTGAAAAAGTACAGCCGAACTGTGGCGGAACACTACGGTGAGAAATTCATAGAGGCCGGTTACAAGCCTTTGAGAGAATTTAAGACCGTTAAAAATGGCAGAGAAGAAAGCAAGCCCCTGATCCAATATACCCTTGAAAGGCTTTTTGAGAACGAATTCATTGATGAGATTGTTATTGTGGGCCATCGAATGCTGCTTGAGCAACGATTGGGCAGTTTTATTAAGCAATTCGAAAAGCCCTGTTGTATTGTGAACCAGAACTCAAAAATACCTGGTGATGTCATCCGCCGTTTCAATATCACCCCCAGAAAAGTTAAATACAGCTCCATAGCAGGAAATTTTATCAAAGGGTATGCGGCCAGCAATGCCTGCAAGGGGAAAAAGCATGCATTATTTGTGGCCTCGGATTCACCGTTGACGACGAATGAATTTGTTAATCGTTTTATTAAAGTTGTCAAGCAATATCAGGATAAGTTCGCTATCATTGTTCCTGCAATCCTTATTGATGAAAAAAAAGATAGGCTTGGCAGATCACCCCTTCGCCTTCGGAACGACTCAAAATTTCAGCTCCCCGGCAAAAAAGACAAATACGGCAGGCAGGGTTTCAGGCTTTCCGCCTTGATATCTGCAAATCCGCACCGTTTTGATGTGAATACGGCCAACACGGCCTATAGCCTTCGCAAATGGATGAGTCCGAATGTTCAACTAAAAGTATTCCGGATTACACGCGGCCTGGGATACCCGAATGTGTATTCCAAATATTTTTTGCGGAAGGATATGAGCGTAAATGAAGTGGAGAACATTGTTTCCGGATTTTTCAACGGCAGGCTTGAAATAATTCCTATGACGGGTGAAGAGGCAACGTATGACTATGATGGTACCGACCGGGAGTACCGCATGATAACTAAGATGCTTAAATCCGATCAGAAGGATATGGTTTAGGCATGGTCCTTTAATAGGCAAGGGTTTACTTTCATATTAAAGGTATTATTATAAAATAGGTTTTATGAGTATTCTGTAACCTCTCAATAAGCCCGGGCATTCCGACCGCTTCCCCCTTTTGCAAGGGGGGATTTTTCTGATATCGCCCGGACTTTTTTTGAAATTACAATATCCCGAGATAACGGGTGAAAATTATATGCGATTTCTTTTGTACAACATACGTTACGCAGCAGGGATTGGGAGGCATTTCCACCTTCCAGTGCCATACAGCGGCTATTTTAAACACACCAACGGGAATTTAAAGAAAATAGTCGATTTTATAAAATTGGTGAACCCTGATATTACCGGATTGATCGAGGTTGACAGTGGGTCTATATCCCAAAAGTTTTATTATTTTCGCGAGGGCGTCAAGCGTCTCGTGATTGAGCTGGAACTGGCGGATTTATCGGTTTTTCTGGTACATCTGTCTCTTAAATTTCGCCATCGCCAGTACCAGTTGCAGGATCTTTATACCATGACAAATAGTGTAAAAAAGCCGGTTATTGTGGCCGGGAATTTTAACGCTTTTAAGGGCGAGCGGGAACTAGAATTATTTTTGGCCGCTACTGGGTTAAAAAACGCCAACAGTAACGGACAACCCTCCCATCCCAGCCGGGCCCCGCGCCGCCAACTCGATTACATTTTCCACAGTCCTCAAATACAAATCACCGATTTTCAG